>JAGHTK010000085.1 GCA_018065435.1 Candidatus Alistipes equi | reverse complement strand
TCCCGTTGTAGCAAAGATAGGTGATGATGTCAAGACATTAAACACCCCATTCGCGGAGCCTCATACGGAATAACGTTAGGCGCAAAGACTATGGGAAGGCTACTTGTAGTTATTTTATCTTTACGTAAATTAAAAAGTGGTATGCAATTATGCATACCACTTCTTGAAAGTATTTATTGGAACTATTTATGAACTTCCATGAATGCAAGGTCACTCTTTGAACCAACTAGCAAATCATCAAAACGACGCTGACCTGTTCCTCCAGGAATAAGGTGACCGCAGATAACGTTCTCTTTAAGATTCTCCAAAGTATCGGTCTTAGCCTGGATTGCGGCTTCGTTGAGTACTTTAGTCGTCTCTTGGAATGATGCTGCAGATATGAAGCTTGTTGTATGCAATGCAGCACGTGTTATACCCTGTAGAATCTGATTAGATGTTGCAGGAATTATAGAACGTGTCTGAATTGGTGCAAGATCTCTACGCTTGAGTGATGAATTCTCGTCGCGTAGCTTGCGTGCAGAGATAATATCACCTTCGTGAATATTTTCTGCATCTCCAGGATTTGTTACAACAACCTTGTCATATAATTCATCGTTAACATCCATGAACTCCCATTTGTCAACGATCTGTTTTTCGTAGAAGCGTGAATCACCAGGTTCAAGAATTTCAACCTTGTTCATCATCTGACGTACGATAATTTCAAAGTGCTTGTCGTTAATCTTAACGCCCTGCATACGATAAACTTCCTGAACTTCGTTCACTATGTACTCTTGAACGCGTGTAGGTCCCAATATACGCAGAATATCACTTGGCGTTATTACACCATCCGATAGAGAATCTCCGGCCTTTACGAAATCATTTTCCTGTACGACAATCTGGCGAGAAAGTGGAACAAGATATGTGCGTGCAACGCCTTCTTTAGGGGTAACAATGATTTCACGGTTACCTCTCTTAATCTTGCCGAATGAAATTTCTCCATCAATTTCTGATACGATAGCAGGATTGGAAGGATTACGTGCTTCAAAGAGCTCTGTAACTCGAGGAAGACCTCCGGTGATATCACCGCCGCTCTTTCCAACGACTCTAGGAATCTTTATGATAATGTCACCAACGTTTACCTTCTTGTTGTTTTCAATCATGACATGCGCCGATACTGGGAGGTTGTATGACTTAATCTCAACATCGCTCTTGTCAATAATCTTGATGACAGGGTTCTTTGTACGGTCTTTGCTTTCAATGATTACTCGCTCGGACATACCAGTCTGTTCGTCACGTTCTTCATGATATGTTACACCGTCGATTACATTTTCGTATACGGCCTTACCATCGAACTCTGCGACAACAACAGCATTGTATGGATCCCACTCGCATATCAAATCACCCTTCTTAACCATATCACCGTCTTTCATATATACGAAAGCTCCGTAAGGCAATGCGTGGTTATAAAGTGTGATATTTGTGTTAGGGTCAACGATTCGAATTTCAGATTGACGTGATATGACGATATCAACCTTGTTACCTTGAGAATTCTTACCTTTGACTGTGCGCAAATCCTCGATTTCAAGGCGTCCTTCGTACTTCGAAACGATGTTCGTTTCAACAGTTGAACCACCGGCAACACCACCGACGTGGAATGTACGAAGTGTAAGCTGTGTACCAGGCTCACCGATTGACTGTGCTGCAATAACACCGACAACTTCACCCTTTTGAACCATTCTTGCAGTTGCAAGGTTACGTCCGTAACATTTAGCGCAAACTCCGTGACGGGATTCGCAAGTGAGTACTGAACGTATTTCAACAGATTCAATAGGAGACTTGGCAATTCTTTCGGCAATTGCCTCAGTAATTTCATCGCCGCCTTTACATATTACTTCTCCTGTAATAGGATTTATAACATCGTTAAGAGCGGTACGTCCCAAAATACGGTCATAAAGTGTCTGTACAATATCATCATTACGCTTAATTGCCGTAGCTGTAAGTCCGCGCAGTGTCCCGCAATCGTCTTCATTGATAATGATATCTTGAGCAACATCCACCAGACGACGTGTAAGGTAACCTGCATCGGCAGTCTTCAATGCCGTATCGGCAAGACCCTTACGTGCACCGTGTGTTGAAATGAAGTACTCAAGCACCGAAAGGCCTTCCTTGAAGTTGGAAAGGATAGGGTTTTCAATAACCTGCTGTCCTCCTTCAATACCTGATTTTTGAGGCTTAGCCATCAAACCACGCATACCAGAGAGCTGACGAATCTGCTCACGGGAACCACGGGCTCCAGAGTCAAGCATCATATATACAGGGTTGAAACCATCATTATCCTTCGTAAGTGTATCAACAACTTCCTTCGTAAGTTTGTTGTTAACATTGGTCCATACGTCAATAATCTGATTGTATCGTTCATTGTTCGTAATAAGACCCATATTGTAGTCTTCAATGATGGCATCTGCCTTTTGGTATCCTTCTTCAACGAGTGCGCTCTTGCTTTGAGGAATAACTACAGCATCAAGGTTAAATGACAGACCACCCTTGAATGCCATTTTGTATCCAAGGTTCTTGATGTCATCCAGGAAGTTTGCAACCTTGTCAGCTCCGGCCTTCTTCATGACATCTGCAATAATGTCACGCAAAGACTTCTTGGTAAGCACTACATTTATATAGCCTACTTCTTCTGGAACAACCTGGTTAACGATTATACGTCCAATTGTAGTATCCTTTAGAACTATTACGCTCTCTCCGTTTTCGTCCAGGTCGCGCACACGGCACTTGACGTTGGCATGGATGTCAGCACGTCCCTCGTTGTATGCAATGATAGCCTCTTCCGGTCCATAGAATGTTAGTCCTTCACCTTTTACACCAGCACGTGGCTTTGTGATATAGTAAAGACCAAGAACCATATCCTGTGAAGGAACGGTAATAGGCGCACCGTTAGCAGGATTCAAAACGTTGTGTGAACCAAGCATAAGAAGCTGTGCTTCCAGAATTGCGGCATTACCTAGTGGCAAGTGAACGGCCATCTGGTCACCATCGAAGTCGGCGTTGAATGCAGTACATGCAAGTGGATGCAACTGCATTGCCTTTCCCTCGATAAGTTTAGGTTGGAATGCCTGAATACCGAGTCGGTGAAGCGTAGGAGCACGGTTCATCAAAACAGGGTGACCCTTGATTACGTTTTCAAGGATGCTCCATATAATTGGATCCTTGCGGTCAATGATTTTCTTTGCAGACTTTACAGTCTTAACCATTCCGCGCTCGATGAGCTTGCGAATGATAAATGGCTTGTAAAGCTCGGCAGCCATATCTTTTGGCATACCCATTTCGTGCATACGAAGTTCGGGACCTACGACAATAACCGAACGTGCAGAGTAGTCAACACGCTTACCCAGGAGGTTCTGACGGAAACGTCCCTGCTTTCCTTTCAGAGAGTCACTCAGTGACTTTAGTGCACGATTGCTTTCGCTCTTTGCAGCATTACTCTTTCTGGAGTTGTCAAACAATGAGTCAACAGCTTCCTGAAGCATACGCTTTTCATTTCGAAGAATCACTTCAGGAGCCTTAATCTCGATAAGCCTCTTCAAACGATTGTTACGTATGATAACTCTTCTGTAGAGATCATTCAAATCGGAAGTAGCAAATCGGCCACCATCCAGTGGAACAAGAGGACGAAGTTCCGGAG
The DNA here is from genome assembly GCA_018065435.1 of Candidatus Alistipes equi. Lineage (GTDB taxonomy): Bacteria > Bacteroidota > Bacteroidia > Bacteroidales > Rikenellaceae > Alistipes > Alistipes equi. The sequence goes on along the minus strand of JAGHTK010000085.1, from coordinate 12,842 downwards.
GAATTACCGGAATAACATCCATAACCATCCATTCAGGTTTGTTCTTATCTCCTGATGCACGGAATGCTTCGATGACGTTAAGCTGCTTGAGTGTATCGTTCTTGCGCTGTTGAGATGTCTCTTTCGCATTAGAAATCCTTCTAAGTTCTGCAGAAAGTTCGTCTAGGTTGACTCTTTGGAGCAGAATTTTTATTGCTTCTGCACCCATCATTGCTACGAACTTATCTGGATCATCGTTTGAAAGTCGCTGATTCCCTGCAGGAAGTGCATCAACAATCTCTTGATACTCCTTCTCTGTGAGAGTCTGTTTGTATTCAACAGGAGCGCTATTGGAAAGTGAAATGTTTGCAGCAGCTCCCACGTTTAGCACAATGTAACGCTCGTAATATATGATTGACTCCAATTGCTTGGTTGGTATGCCTAGCAAGTATCCAATCTTAGATGGGAGAGACTTGAAATACCATATGTGTACAATTGGAACGACAAGCTGTATGTAGCCCATACGTTCACGACGTACTTTCTTCTCGGTTATTTCCACACCGCATCTATCACAAACGATACCTTTGTAACGTATACGCTTGTATTTTCCGCAGTTGCACTCATAATCTTTTGTAGGTCCAAAGATACGCTCGCAGAACAGACCATCTCTTTCCGGCTTGTATGTACGGTAGTTGATAGTCTCAGGCTTGAGTACCTCACCATATGCCTGTGCCTTAATTTCTTCAGGAGAAGCTAGGCTGACAGATATCTGATTGTAAGCATCAGGTGTCATTATCTTTTTATTATCTGGCATAATCTCTAATTTTTACTTTTTAGATCTGTTATCTTCCAGTTGGACTGACAATCCAAGGCCACGAAGTTCGTTGATAAGAACGTTCATAGCTTCTGGAATACCAGGCTTAGGTAGATTTTCACCCTTAACAATTGCTTCGTATGTTTTTGCTCTTCCGGTTACATCATCACTCTTGACTGTAAGAATTTCCTGAAGAATGTTGGCAGCTCCGAAGCCTTCAAGCGCCCAAACCTCCATTTCTCCGAAACGTTGTCCACCGAACTGAGCCTTACCACCCAATGGTTGCTGAGTAATAAGTGAATAAGGACCGATCGAGCGGGCATGCATCTTATCATCGATCATGTGACCGAGTTTAAGCATATAGATTACTCCCACGGTTGCAGGTTGGTCAAATCTTTCACCCGTTCCACCATCGTAGAGGTATGTTCTACCGCTTCTTGGAAGTCCTGCCTTATCAGTGTATTCGTTTATCTGTTCAAGTGATGCACCATCAAATATAGGTGTCGCGAACTTCAAGCCAAGTTCCTTTCCTGCCCAACCAAGGACGGTTTCGTAAATCTGGCCAAGGTTCATTCGAGAAGGCACACCTAGAGGGTTTAGACAGATGTCGACAATTGTTCCATCCTCGAGGAATGGCATATCTTCATCTCTAACGATCTTAGCTACAATACCCTTGTTACCGTGACGTCCTGCCATCTTATCACCAACCTTCAACTTACGCTTCTTTGCGATGTATACCTTAGCAAGCTGGATGACTCCGTTTTGTGGAAGTTCGTCACCATTTGTGATATTGCATTTCTCTCGCTTGCACTCAGCATCGAGCTTCTTAACTTCCAAAGTGTAATTGTTGATTGTCTTGTCAACAAGTTCGTTTAGGTGAGCATCGTTGACCCAGTTGATTGCACCTAGATTCATGTAACCTATAGCAATCTGGGACTTCTCATCCATATATGTTTTAGGAAGTTGCTCTTCGAGTAACTTAAGTGTAAACTTGGTACCTGCAGGAACTAATTCAACACCATAGTAATCCTTTATGCCGGTAGTTGTTTTGCCCTGTAGTAATGACCACAACTTCGATGCAAGCAGTTTTGTGAGTGCTTTGACATCTTCAGCATATTTTTCATCGATTTTTTCGAGTTGAGCTTTTTCCTGAGCCTTTGCATGGCGGTCTACCTTTTCTGCACGTTTGTAAAGTTTTGTGTCAATTACAGTTCCGTATAGTGAAGGTTGAGCCTTTAGGGAAGCGTCCTTTACATCGCCTGCACGGTCTCCAAATATTGCACGGAGAAGTTTTTCTTCAGGTGATGGATCGCTCTCTCCCTTAGGAGTAATCTTACCGACGAGTATATCTCCCGGTTTGATATTTGCGCCAATGCGTATGATACCATTGTTGTCAAGATCCTTTGTTGCTTCTTCGCTGATGTTAGGAATATCGGAAGTAAGTTCCTCCTTGCCACGACGTGTTTCACGTACGTCAAGTGGATACTCATCAACGTGTACTGAAGTGAAGAGGTCTTCACGCTGGATTCTTTCTGATATAACGATTGCATCCTCGAAGTTGTATCCCTTCCATGGCATGAATGCCACTTTCAGGTTGCGTCCAAGTGCAAGTTCACCATTCTCGGTTGCAAATCCTTCCGTCAGTATCTGGCCTTTCGTTATATGATCTCCCGTAAGAACGATAGGTTTCAGCGTGATGGATGTGTTCTGGTTTGTACGATGATAGCGCGGAATGGTGTATGTTGTAACTTCCGGTAGGAAAGAACAAATCTTCTCTTCATCCGTTCTGTCGTAGCGTACCATAATTTTGGTTGCATCGACGAATTCAACGACACCATCTCCAGATGCAACAATCTGAATACGGCTATCTGTTATAAGATCCTTCTCGATACCAGTTCCTACGATAGGGGATTCGCTTGTGATAAGAGGTACTGCCTGACGCATCATGTTCGAGCCCATCAATGCTCGGTTAGCATCATCATGCTCCAAGAATGGAATGAGAGATGCCGCAATTGATGCAATCTGGTTAGGAGCAACGTCCATTAGCGAAATATCCGTATCGTGTACTACAGGGAAGTCGGCACCTTCACGGGCTTTGATTCGATCCTTGTTGATGAACGTTCCATCATCATTAAGTGCTTCGTTCGACTGAGCAACAATTTTTCCTTCTTCCTCCTCAGCGGAATAGTAGCGAATATTGTCGTTGTTAAGATCAACCTTTCCGTTTTCTACTTTACGATATGGGGTCTCAATGAATCCCATATCGGAGATACGAGCGTAAACGCACAATGAGGAAATAAGTCCGATGTTAGGTCCTTCTGGAGACTCAATAGGGCAGAGTCGTCCGTAATGAGTGTAGTGTACGTCTCGAACCTCGAATCCGGCACGATCTCTTGAAAGACCACCAGGACCGAGTGCTGACAAACGGCGCTTATGCGTTATTTCTGCCAGAGGGTTGATCTGGTCCATAAACTGAGACAACTGTGAGGTTGCGAAGAATGAGTTGATAACACTCGTCAAAGACTTAGCGTTTATCAAGTCAATAGGTGCAAAGACTTCATTGTCGCGGACGTTCATTCTCTCGCGGATGGTTCTAGCCATACGGACGAAACCGATGGAGAACTGATTCGAAAGTTGTTCGCCCACTGTCCTTACTCGACGATTCGAGAGGTGGTCAATGTCATCAAGTTCTGCCTTTGAGTTTATGAGTTGTATCAGATATTTGATTATGGCTATGATATCCTCCTTGGTAAGTGTGCGGATGGATGGATCAATATCCATATTCAACTTTTTGTTGATGCGGAAACGACCTACGTCACCCAAGTCATATCTCTTATCAGAGAAGAATAGCTTATCGATGACATCTCTTGCAGTTTGGTCATCAGGAGCCTCAGATGCTCTTAGTTGACGATAAATGTAGCGTACAGCCTCAGACTCGGAATTTGTTGTATCCTTCTGCATGGTGTTTTCGATGATGGAATAATCCACACCATCAGGACTCTCCTTGTTTATGAGGATGGTCTTTGAACCGCTATCTATTATCTTCTGAATGTGTTCTTCTGCAAGAATCACATTACGGTCAATTATTACTTCTGTTCTTTCGATAGAAACAACTTCACCTGTATCTTCATCGCTAAAATCCTCGAATGTCGTATGTGTTACTCTAGCTGCAAGCTTGCGACCGATGGCTTTTTTGAGCGATGTCTTGTTAACTTTTATTTCTTCTGCAAGATTGAAAATATCCAGAATTTGCTGGTCTGTTTCGTATCCTATTGCGCGCAGAAGGGTAGTAACAGGTAATTTCTTCTTTCTGTCGATGTATGCAAACATGACATTGTTGATGTCAGTTGCAAATTCTATCCAAGATCCCTTGAAAGGTATAATACGTGCGGAAAAGAGCTTCGTACCATTCGTATGTTGGCTCTGTCCGAAGAATACACCAGGCGATCTGTGTAGCTGTGAAACAATGACACGTTCAGCTCCGTTTATAATAAACGAGCCACGTTCAGTCATGTATGGTATTGAACCGAAAAAAACGTCCTGTACCTGAACCTCGAAATCTTCGTGTTCTTCATCTGTACAGTAAAGCTTGAGTTTTGCTTTCAACGGTACACTATACGAAAGTCCGCGTTCCAGGCACTCATCAATAGAGTAGCGTGGAGGGTCAATATAGTAGTCCAAAAACTCAAGGACAAAATTGTTTCGTGTATCTGTTATTGGGAAATTTTCCTGGAATACCTTGTAGAGACCTTCATTCTTTCGATTTTCGGCTGTGGTATCCATTTGGAAAAAATCACGGAACGACTTTAGCTGTACCTCCAGCAAATCCGGATATGCAACTCTGTTCCTAACGGTTGAGAAATTAATTCTCTGCTTTTGATTTGTATTGGACATTTTTGAATCCATTTTTGTGAGTATACTCTTGTAGGGGTCTCGCCCCGAGTAGGCTTCATAGCCCACCAAATGCCCTCAACGTATAGCTAGCACGCTTTGAGAGCATTAAACACTCTAAATATCAGGCACAGCCTATTTGCACTCCCAATATTCAGATTAAAAAGGCATAGAGTTTACACTGCAGTCGTAAACTCTATACCTGCGGATTTTGGTAAACTTAAATTATTTGAGTTCAACCTCAGCACCAGCCTCTTCAAGAGTTGCCTTAAGCTGTTCAGCTTCTTCCTTAGAAATGCCTTCCTTAACAGCCTTAGGTGCAGCGTCAACCAATGCTTTTGCATCACCCAAAGACAAGCCAGCAGCTTCCTTAACGGCCTTGATAACCTGAAGCTTTGCCTGACCGGCAGCCTTAAGAATAACATCAAAAGTTGTTTTTTCAGCAGCAGCAGCTTCAGCGGCAACTGGAGCAGCAGCAACAGCAACAGCTGCAGCAGCAGGCTCTATTCCGTATTCCTCTTTGAGGATTGTAGCCAATTCGTTTACTTCCTTAACTGTCAAATTAACTAATTCTTCAGCTAAATTTTTTACATCTGCCATAGTTGTAATTATTAATTTTTTTGTTTTTGTTTACGTTAATTGTTTCTTTCTTCAAGCGCTTTTACGAGGCCTGCAACCTTGCCACCAGCATTGGCTTGCAATGCAGAAATGACGTTCTTTGCAGGAGACTGCAGCAACGATACGATATCGCCGATGAGTTCCTCTCTGCTCTTGATGTTGCACAGAGTGTCCAACTGGTTGTCACCTACATATACACAGCCTTCAACCACAGCTGCTTTCAAAACCGGCTTGTCAGACTTCTTGCGGAACTCCTTGATGAGTTGTGCAGGAACCTTTCCGGTTTGAGCAAACATAATTGATGTTGGACCTTCAAGTACTTTGATTAATTCGGCATCAGCCTTGTCAACTTTCTCCAAAGCCTTTATCAGAAGAGTGTTCTTTACTACGGCTAGTTTAACACCGCTTTCAAAACACTTGCGACGCAGTACTGCAGTCTGTTCTGCATTCAAAGCTTCGATATTTGTGACATAAAAGTGAGGATATTCACCAAGCTGAGCAGCAATGTTATCAATTGCGATAGCTTTTTCTTCTCTTGTCATAGTTTTATCCTCCCTTATTTAAGATCAATTGATTTTGGATCAATTTGCAAACCTGGGCTCATTGTCGTAGAAAGATAGATGCTATTAACGTAAGCACCCTTTGCAGATGATGGCTTGAGTTTGATAATCATTCCAATGACTTCCTTTGCATTTTCTTCAATCTGCTCAGGAGTAAATGAGACCTTACCAATCGATGTGTGGACAATACCATACTTGTCGACTTTGAAGTCGATCTTACCGGCTTTAACCTCTTGTACAGCTTTTCCAACTTCCATCGTAACGGTACCTGTCTTAGGGTTCGGCATCAATCCGCGTGGACCGAGGATACGTCCCAAAGCACCAACCTTGCCCATTACATTAGGAGTACAGATGATAACGTCCACATCAGTCCATCCGGCCTTGATCTGGTTTACATAATCATCCAATCCTACATAATCGGCACCGGCTGCCTTAGCCTCTTCTTCCTTATCAGGTGTACAAAGAACGAGTACACGTACTTTTTTACCTGTTCCGTTAGGAAGAGTAACGACACCACGAACCATCTGATTAGCCTTGCGAGGGTCTACGCCCAAACGCACATCAATATCTACTGAAGCATCAAATTTCGTAAAGGTAATTTCCTTTAGAAGAGCTGCAGCCTCAGCGAGTTTATAGGCCTTTTGAGGCTCAACCTTTGCGTAGGCAACTTTTTGATTTTTTGTCAATTTACTCATCTTTGTAATAAATTACATTTTAGGAAATTCACCAACTACGCTGATACCTAGACTGCGTGCAGTTCCAGCAATCATGCGCATTGCAGCTTCCAAAGTGAAACAATTCAAGTCAGGCATCTTGTCCTTTGCGATTTGAGCAACCTGATCCCAAGTAACCTGTCCAACCTTCTGACGATTTGGCTGGGCAGAACCTGCTTTGATGTTTGCAGCTTCCTTAAGCTGAATGGCTACCGGTGGCTGTTTAACAACGAATTCGAAAGACTTATCGCTATAAACTGTAATGATGACTGGAAGAACCTTGCCCCCTTTGTCCTGAGTTCTAGCATTGAACTGCTTGCAGAAGTCCATTATATTGACTCCCTTTGAACCCAATGCCGGACCAACCGGAGGTGAAGGATTGGCAGCACCACCTTTAATCTGCAATTTAATTAAAGCAGCAACCTCTTTTGCCATAATTTTCCTTGGTTTATTATTCTTTAACTACTTGTGTATAGCTCAACTCCAGAGGAGTCTTGCGTTCAAATATCTTCACGGAAACAACAAGTTTCTTCGTTTCTGGGTTGATTGACTCAATGGTACCTTGGAAGCTTGAGAAAGGACCGTCCGTAACTTTGACGATCTCACCAACCACAAATGGAGTCTCCTGTCCTTCACCCTTTTCGTTCAGGTCATCAACAAGTCCGAGAATTCGGTTTACCTCTTCTTGACGCAGAGGCGTTGCCTTCATCTTACGACTGTCCTCCTTGGTTTCGCCAAGGAATCCCAAAACGTTAGGGATATTCCGGATGATAAGTGGAATTTGTCCTTCTAATTTTGCCTCTACCAATACATAACCCGGATAAGAAACTTTCTCCTTTGAAATTTTCTTTCCGTTACGTATCGTATAGACTTTTTCTTTAGGGATAAGTACTTGAAATATATAATCCTCCAGATGAGAAGCTCGAATTTCTTTTTCAAGATACTCCTTAACCTTCCCTTCCTTGCCTCCGATGGCACGGATTACATACCAGTTCTTTTCTTGTTCTGTGCTCATTTCAATTAACGTCCTAGATTGCCGAGGAACTTGTAAATATTCGACATGATTGTCTCAAAAGACATATCCATTGCCAAAACTACAATTGCAAATATCACAGATGCGACCATTACGATTATGGTCATTTCCTGTAGCTTGGAGAATGAAGGCCATGAAACCTTCTCTACAAGTTCTTTATATGAATTCTTAATGTATCCCATCATTTTTATTTTTTTAGCAGGGGCAGAGAGATTCGAACTCCCATCAACGGTTTTGGAGACCGCTATTCTGCCCTTGAACTATGCCCCTGAGTGAGACTTTCCCCGAAGAGAAAGTCTCTATGCAATTTTATTCAACAATCTTAAGAACCTGACCAGCACCAACTGTACGTCCACCTTCACGGATAGCGAAACGAAGACCTTCGTTGATAGCAACAGGGTAGATCAAAGAAACGGTGATAGTTACATGGTCACCTGGCATAACCATTTCAATTCCTTCTGGAAGAGCAACTTCACCAGTGATGTCCATAGTACGAAGATAGAACTGAGGACGATACTTGTTGTGGAATGGAGTGTGACGACCACCTTCTTCCTTCTTTAGGATATAAACCTCAGCTGTGAACTTGGTATGAGGAGTAATTGAACATGGCTTAGCAACAACCATACCACGCTTAACTTCCTTCTTATCAATACCACGCATAAGAAGACCAACGTTATCACCAGCTTCACCCTGATCAAGAAGCTTACGGAACATCTCAACACCTGTACATACAGATGTAAGAGTCTTTTCCTCAAGACCAACGATTTCAACAGGATCACCAACGTGGATTGTACCAGTTTCAACACGACCTGTAAGAACTGTACCACGACCAGTAATTGAGAATACGTCCTCAACTGGCATAAGGAATGGCTTCTCGTTCTCACGTGTTGGAATTGGAACGTATGCGTCAACAGCGTTCATAAGTTCCATAACCTTCTCTTCCCACTGTGCCTCACCGTTCAATGCTCCAAGAGCAGAACCGCGGATGATAGGGCAGTTGTCATCGAAGTCGTACTTTGCAAGAAGGTCACGTACTTCCATTTCAACCAAATCAAGCATTTCAGGATCGTCAACCATATCGCACTTGTTAAGGAATACAACGATCTTTGGAACGTTAACCTGTTTTGCAAGAAGAACGTGTTCGTTTGTCTGAGGCATAGGACCATCAGTTGCAGCAACTACAAGGATGGCACCATCCATCTGAGCAGCACCAGTAACCATGTTCTTTACATAATCGGCGTGTCCTGGGCAGTCAACGTGAGCATAGTGACGCTCTGCTGTCTGATATTCAACGTGAGATGTGTTAATCGTGATACCACGCTCTTTCTCTTCAGGAGCGTTGTCAATAGAATCAAAAGAACGGAGCTCAGAAAGTCCTGCCTTTGCAAGAACAGTCGTGATAGCAGCAGTAAGAGTAGTCTTACCATGGTCAACGTGACCGATAGTACCGATGTTCACATGTGGTTTTGAACGATCGAATTTTTCTTTTGCCATAATTGTAGTGTATTAAATATTAAGTTAATTCTTCATTCAGTCAAATTGCGCATACAAATTCGGTGCTCCAGCATTACTGGTGCACCGAACTGTCGAATTTGGAGCGGAAAACGAGGCTCGAACTCGCGACCCTTAGCTTGGAGGGCTAATGCTCTACCAACTGAGCTACTTCCGCATTAAATTTGTGGGAAGAGATGGATTCGAACCACCGAAGGTAACAACCAGCAGATTTACAGTCTGCCCCATTTGGCCACTCTGGTATCTTCCCAAATTTAGAGCCGATGGAGGGATTCGAACCCCCGACCAGCTGATTACAAATCAGCTGCTCTGGCCAACTGAGCTACATCGGCATATCTTTATATGCTTTTCGGCTTGCAAAGATATAAATAAAAATTTAATCTCTCCAAATTTTACAGAAAATTGTATGCTTTCAAAGACCGCTGATTCCTCTTTGCAGCACCTAAAGGTCGCCGTTAACGGAGAATCGGATGCAAAGATAAAATAGTTTTTGTCAAAAATGTTATGAACGTCTAATTTTTTTGTAACTACTTGTCAAAGATGGCCATTTTTTCGTAGTTCTTATGCTTAAAGAGGCTATTTAAGCAGATACAATACATCTTTTTTGAAATTTGCCCTACTTATCTAAAAACAAAAAAATTTTTTTGTCGGTTAGCATTTTCTGCATTTTAGACGTCAGTTTTCTTTTTTTGAATTTTTGTTCAATTAATTTTATTCGTTGTCGAGTATACTTTCACATTTTCATATGAAAGATGTATATTTGCGTTGCTTATACTTATTTTATTATGGTTGATATTTTTGAACGACTTGAACGCAATGCTGGTGGACCTATAGGTCAGCATATGCAACGTGTACACGGCTATTTTGCTTTTCCAAAATTGGAAGGTGAAATTGGACCACATATGTCCTTCCGCGGAAAACAAATGCTTAATTGGAGTCTTAATAATTATCTAGGACTGGCAAATCATCCTGAAGTTCGCAAAGCGGATGCTGAAGCTGCTGCACAGTTTGGAATGGCAGCACCTATGGGTGCTAGAATGATGAGTGGTCAGACAAAATACCATGAGCAGTTGGAACGAGAACTTGCTGCGTTTGTTGGCAAGGAAGATGCGTTCCTTCTTAATTTTGGATATCAGGGAATGATTTCCATTATTGACTGCTTGCTCACCCCGCGTGATGTTGTGGTCTATGATGCTGAAGCCCATGCGTGCATAATAGATGGCCTTCGCCTTCACAAGGGTAAGAGATTTGTCTATGCACACAACGATGAAACATCTTTGCGCACGCAACTTAAACGTGCAACAGAACTTGCTGAAGAGCTAGGCGGAGGAGTTCTTGTTGTTACCGAAGGTGTGTTTGGAATGAAGGGCGATCTTGGCTTTCTGGATGTTATCACCAAAGCAAAGAAGGATTTTTCTTTCCGCGTTCTTGTAGATGATGCTCATGGCTTCGGTACAATGGGACCTGGAGGTCGCGGAACTGCAGCACATTTCGGAGTCGTTGATCAGATAGATGTTCTCTTTAACACCTTTGCCAAATCTATGGCAGGAATCGGTGCTTTTGTTTCTGGACCTAGATGGCTAATTAATCTTTTCCGTTATAACATGCGTTCGCAACTTTATGCGAAATCTCTCCCAATGCCTATGGTAATGGGTGCAATGAAACGTTTGGAACTGATTAAGTCTCATCCTGAATATCAGGCTCACCTTTGGGAAATTACAAACGCTCTACAGGAAGGTCTGAAGCAGAATGGCTTTGACATTGGTGTTACACAATCACCAGTTACGCCTGTTTATATGAAGGGCGGAAACGAAGAAGGAACAAACCTTATCGTTGATTTGCGTGAGAATCATGGTGTATTCTGCTCTATAGTTATATATCCAGTCATACCTAAGGGTGAGATTATTCTTCGTCTTATACCTACGGCGGCTCACACAATGGAGGATGTAGCTCATACAATAAACGCTTTCAAGGCTGTAAGAGACAAGTTCGAGGCAGGCGTTTACAAATCTATGCCTATTCCTATGATGGCTGATGCTGACTTTTTGGTAAGATAGCGATATCTTTTTGTTATTTAATGGTCCTTGGATTTGTTCTTAGGGACCATTTTTTTAACGCCTGATACCAATTAGATGTTTAGCTTTAGTAGTAAATGAAGCAGAGTGTTTATGCTTTACCTCTCTTTTTGAAAAACACTAAAGTGCAAAAGATGGCCGTTAGACCTTCGGATACAGGGATAGCAAGCCATAAGCCATTTTCATTTAGAACGTGTGGCAGAAATGCAAACGCTCCTATTACCAAAACGAACCCTCTTAGAAGGGTGAGAAAAACTGATTTTACACTTTGCTCTATGCTTTGCAGATATCCAATTACAGAAAGGTTGTAGGCCATTGGAATGAAACCTGCCGCAAAGATTGGAAGTCCCGAGCAGGCCATGGCAAATGCTTGCTGGTCGGGTGTTAGAAATATGGAGATAATTGTTTTAGGAGTGATACAAAACACCAAAAGGACTAATGCTGAGAATGAAATGCTCACCAATGTACTGAAAAAGAGTGTCCCTTTGGCTCTTGCCATATTGCCTGCTCCATAGTTGTAACTTATTATGGGTTGAGCAGCAGCCGTTACAGCGATATAAACATTGATAACAACTGGAAAGATATAGCATATAACACTGAATGCAGCAATGCCTGTATCTGAAAGGTAATGTCCAAAACTGAGGTTTCCGGCAAGAATCATTATAGATATGGCAGCCTCACCAATAAGACCAGGGAATCCGGCACGTGCCATGTAGCCGATGTTTCGTAGCGAGAGACGAAGGCTTGTTTTTGAGAATTTCAGTGGGTAAAATCCAAGCGTATTTGTTCTAAAGAACATATAATAGAAGGTCATTATGGCTCCTATCATTGTTCCAATATCTGTGGCGAGCGCTGCGCCTTTTAGCCCCCATCCACAAGGGTAGATAAATACCCAGTCCAAACCTATGTTTATAAGAGATGGTATGACTGTGGCATACATCGAATACTTTGGCGATCCATCAAGGCGAATAACAAACGATCCGACGATGGATATCATTATGAAAAAGCATGTAGGAACAAACCAAAGAAAATACTCCATTGTGGATGGAACAAGTTCTTCAGAGACTCCGAGCCATCCGAGAATCGTACTTGGGAAAGTGTAGAACAGCGCTACGACAGCAAGTGAAAAAATAATGGATGCCAAAAAGGCTTGAGTTACATTTATGCGTGCAGCCTTAATGTTATTTTTAGCCATATGGATGGCCGCTAATATTGCACATCCCATTCCAAACATAACACCAAGACCCGTTATGGCCATCATCGTAGGTGCTACGAGGTTGATGCTGGCTAGTCCCAGAGATCCAATTCCATGGCCTACGAATATTCCATCGGTAAGGATAAACGCAACATCAGCAAGCATTCCAAGCAGTGTGGGAATGAATATAAGTCCGAAAAGGCGCGGGATGCGTTCCTTTCCAAAATCAATTTTATCGCGGTTGTCGTATGCCATATGATTTTAAGTTGTCTAGGAAAGTGCCAATAAATTGGAATTCTCCTTGTATTTGATTCTTCAAAAAATCGGCGACAAAAGTATGAATATATTCAATATTGAGTCGACTTTAAAAAGTCAATATTTTAGTAAATCAGTGCCAATCCGCGGGCAGCGAAAGGGCGACCGAAATGAAAAATTAGATTTTTGAAGGTCCG
>JAGHTK010000109.1 GCA_018065435.1 Candidatus Alistipes equi | reverse complement strand
TTTAGCTAACGCAAATATAGTGATAATCAATGGATTATACAAACTTTAGCCATTTTTTATTGCAATTATTTTACCTCAAAATATCACTTGCGAAACTTGAGTTATATATTATAATACTTGGATGAGTTGCTCTACATGAAAACCTTTGCGTGTGACAAAGTTCACATCTTTGTCGTTACGGGAACGATAGTAGAAACGGGACTTCTCTTCGTCAAAGCCTCTGCGTCGAAGTTCCAAGAAGACTTCGTTTTCGAGCAGGCGTCTAAGGTTGTCGCTAAGATTGAAACCTGCGCTATGGACAAAGCCATTATCCACCACATATGCTTTTCGTGGTGCTTTATGCATGACCTTAAGTTTGTTGTTGTATCGGGGCAGATAATAAAATAGATACGGCTCATGAAGGTAGTCGCAGAATTTTTTTACGGTATTCTCACTACTCATACCAAGGTCCTCGCAAAGCGAGAGTGTAGTGAAAGGATTGCAGAAGTTGCAGAGCAAGTAGTTGGCAAGATTGAATAGTTCATTCACCTTACGTATCTTGTGACGCAGTGCCACGTCCTTGGTGATGATGGACGTGAAGAGCGTTTGCATGTAACTGCTGGTCATCTGACGAATCTGAAGAGCCTCTGGATAGCCACCATAGCGTATGTATTCCTCGTAAGCGATACGTGCTTTAGCTTCCTGCTCGAGTAGGATTGTTTTGGTATCAATTCCAAAATAAAGTAGTGTTTCTGACAATCCGAATGGTAGTATCTCAATTTCTATGTAGCGCCCTGTCAGTACGGTTGCCATCTCACTACTCAGCATCTTGGCGTTACTGCCAGTTATAACGAGATTGATTCTCCTGCGATAGAGCTTTGCCACCCACAGGTCCCACCCATCAAGATTTTGCACCTCATCGAGCAACAGAAACTCGTAGTCTGGATAGACACTATCAAGAGCTGACATTACGATGTCCTCGTTCCATAACGATAGAAGTTTATGGTCATCAAAATTAAGGTAGGCAAACTTCAATCCTCTAAGCATCATGAGGGCAAATATAGATTTACCTGCACGACGAGGTCCGGTAATAAGTTTTATTTGGGGATTCTATAGCAGAAGCGAAATGTTATAGCGTGATTGCCTAATAATGTAATGTAATGTAATGACATGAGTTGTTCGCATTCATGTCGTTGTTGTTGTATGGTTGTGAGCATGGTCGATACTACTTGGGAATTCAATGCAAAGCAGCAATTTTCCCTTAAATAAACAACATTACTGCGGAAAAACTGCCAAATATCCGCAATACAACGATTAAAATGCAGATTTTGTAATATTAAAAGTGATATAACTATACGTTACTTTTGATATCATTAAGATCTAGCCAGCACTTTCATCATATTGGCCAGTCTGTTGTAGATAGTAGATTGCATAATGTTTTTAGCACGAGCGAAAGTCATGTCTGTTCTTGACGTTATGATGTGAGTATTCACTAAAATGTATTAACAAATCGTTCTCTTGTTATAAACAATTGAAAATCAAAAATGTTACTGCAAATATATCTAGACTATTTATTGGAATGTTATGAAAAAACAACGGTGGAATTGTGTTACTTAGGAAACTTCTCTGGATAAAAAACGAGCACTGACTGCTTGTAGTAGATAATGGTGTGATTTTCAAAATTCTAAATAAGATTGCCCGAAAGTTCGGTTGCACTTTGGTTATGTTATTGCTCAAAAAATTGTATTTTTGTGAAATGAGTTGATAACAAAAAAAATTAATATATCATGAGCGAATTTATTTATCAGGAACCGCTTCCTATTTTGGATGATAAGACGCAGTATCGTCTTCTTACAAAGGATTATGTAAAGGTTGTGGAAGTCGACGGAAGGAAAATTCTAAAGATTGATCCAAAGGGTCTAGAACTCCTTTCAAAAGAGGCATATCAAGATGTGTCCTTCTATCTTCGTAGTCAGCACCTTCAGAAATTGAAAAATATTCTTGAGGATAGTGAAGCAACGGATAATGATAAATTTGTTGCGTACACCATGCTTATGAACTCTTGCGTTGCAGCTGAAGGGGAACTTCCAACGTGTCAAGACACTGGAACTGCAATTTGCGTTGCTCATAAAGGCGAAGATGTATATACGGGAGTTGAGGATGCTATGTATATAACAAAGGGCGTATATGAAACTTACAAAGAGCGCAATCTTCGTTATTCACAGGTAGTTCCTATCTCGATGGTTGATGAACATAACACTGGAACGAATCTTCCAGCACAGATAGATATATATGGTGGTAAGCCAGGAATGGAATATGAATTCCTTTTCATTACCAAAGGAGGTGGCTCTGCAAACAAGACATTCCTTTATCAGCAGACAAAGGCCCTTTTGAACGAGGAATCACTGGTTAAATTCTTCCAGGAGCACATTAAGGATTTGGGAACATCTGCATGCCCTCCATATCATTTGGCTGTATGTATAGGTGGAACTTCTGCAGAAATGTGCCTTTCTACCGTAAAAAAAGCTTCTGCTGGATATCTTGACGAACTACCTACTTCCGGAAATGAAGGAGGCCGTTGCTTCCGTGATTTGGAGTGGGAAGAAAAGATTCTGGAAATATGCCAAAAGATGGGTATCGGAGCTCAGTTCGGAGGTAAGTACCTAGTTCATGATGTTCGTGTTATTAGAGCACCTCGTCATGCGGCATCGTGCCCTGTTGCAATAGGTGTTTCATGCTCTGCAGACCGTAATATCAAGGCAAAGATAACACCTGATGGAATCTTTTTGGAGCAACTTGAAAAGAATCCTGCACGCTTCTTGCCAAAGGAGGCTCCTACAATGACCCCTGCCATTGATATAGATTTGGATGAGGGTATTGACAAGGTTCGTGAAATTCTCACGAAGTATCCTATAAAGACACGTTTGAACCTAAAGGGAACGCTTATCGTTGCAAGAGATATTGCTCATGCAAGAATAAAGAAGATGCTTGATGAAGGTAAACCTATGCCGGAATATTTCAAGAAGCACCCTATATACTACGCTGGTCCTGCAAAGACTCCTCAGGGTATGGCATCCGGCTCGTTTGGTCCTACCACTGCAGGACGTATGGATCCATACGTAGATCTTTTCCAGTCTGTAGGTGGTTCTCTTGTAATGGTTGCAAAGGGTAACCGTAGCAAAGCTGTTACGGATGCTTGCAAGGCTCACGGAGGTTTCTACCTTGGTTCGATAGGCGGACCTGCTGCAATTCTTGCAAAGAATTCCATAAAGAGTGTCGAAGTTGTAGACTTTCCTGAACTCGGTATGGAAGCTGTACGCAAGATTTATGTAGAAAATTTCCCTGCATTCATCATCGTTGATGATAAGGGTAATGATTTCTTTGCAGCATTCCAGCATTAATAGAAATTTTTTAGGAGGTGATGAAAATAAGATATTGTGTAGTTCTATTGTTGGCTCTTTTTCTGCACACGACATCGTTTGCGCAGGATAAGATAACATTTGAAGCCAACGTGCCTATGATTGTTGGTGTTAATGAAACGTTCAAGGTTGAATTTAATCTGAATGCAAAACCCGACGACAATTCATTCACACCTCCTTCATTCCAGAACTTTGACGTTCTGGCAGGACCTGCCGTTTCACAGGGATCGTCTATTCAGATAGTTAATGGACAGATGTCCAAGCAGGTGAGTTATACCATTACATACGTTCTGCTCGCGAATGCGGAAGGGGACTTCCGCATTGCGCCTGCGTCTGTTATGGTTGATGGGAATAAATATCAGACAAGGGAAACTTTTGTAGAAGTTAGGGCAAACAATTCTTCGTCCTCTTCTCGACAACAATCTTCTTCAAGACAACAGTTGAGCGCTCAGGAACAAGCCAGTTCCCAAATTGCCAAAGATGATCTTCTCTATCGTTTGGTCCTTTCTCGCACTGAAGTCTATAAGGGTGAACCAATACGAGCATCGCTTAAACTTTATAGTCGTGTTAGTTTGGCCGGTAGTGAAGGAAACAAAATGCCAACCTTTGATGGATTCTGGAGTCAGGAACTGCAAAGTGAACAGGGCCCATTCAGAGAGACATATAATGGGAAACTTTATGAAGCTTATGTCATAGGTGAGTATCTTCTCTACCCGCAACGAAGTGGAACCCTTGTAATTGATCCGGCGGAACTTACTATTCTTGCTCAGATTGTTGTACAATCATCCTCACCGTTTGATTCTTTCTTTGGAGGCGGTCACGAAATATATAACGTTCGTAGAGAACTTAAGACACCGAAGGTCAGTGTCCGTGTTTTGGATTTTCCAACGCCTGCCCCTTCTTCTTTTGATGGTGCTGTCGGAAAATATTCCATGGACGTATCACTTTCACAGAATGAAATTACTGCCAATTCTGCGGCAAATTTTGTTGTAAAGATTTCAGGAAATGGTAATATCTCGTTCGTTTCGGCTCCTAAGTTGAACTTGCCTTCATCGTTCGAACTATACGATGTAAAGACTGTTGACCAAATACACAATACCGTTTCCGGAGGTTCTGGTCAGAAAGTCTTTGAGTATCCTTTCATCGCAAGATCAGAAGGCGAATTTGACATTCCGCATGTTGAATTTACTTTCTTTTCAACTCAAACTCATGACTATGTGACGCTCTCCTCGAAGGATTTTCATCTAAAAGTGAACCCTGATCGCAATTCGTCCTCTGGAACTTCTTCTTTGACAACTTCGTCCCAAAGGGAGGATATCAAGTTGTTAGGCCAGGATGTGAGAATTATGCTTGGTCGTACACACTTGCGTTCGTTTAGCACGCCTTTTATTCTTTCTGCTTCGTATTTCATTCTTCTTCTTTCGCTGCTTGTAATATGTATTATCGCTTCGCTTGTGTTAAAAAAGCGCATAAAAGAAAGCCGAAATACAGCTCTTGTTAAGGGTAAGAGAGCGAATAAGATTGCGGTATCCCGTTTCAGAATGGCCCTGCGCTATATGAATGAAAAGAATAGGCGAGCTTTCTATGAAGAGATGTTGAAGGCTTTGTGGGGATATTTTGGTGACAAATTCAACATTCCTACATCACTTCTGACGAAGGAATCCATACGTGAAGAACTTTCTCGCCGTGGCGTACAGATACACGTTCAGTCCGTGATTGACATAATTACCAGATGCGAGGAAGCACAATATTCGCCGACTGATTCTGATCGTATGGATCAGGTATATGCCGACGGTATTGAAATAATATCAAGAATAGAATCGATTCTTAGAAAATGAGAAAGTTTATCAGTATAGTTTGTCTGCTTCTCTCTTTTGAGTTGTCCTTTGCCCAGACAGGTACGGACTCACTTCGTGTCGAAGCATCTACCAGTGAGAAACCTGGTATCGATGGTTCATTGTGGGATGCGGCAAATGCTGCATACGTCGCATGCGATTATGAAGCAGCCATAGCATCTTATAAAGCTATTTTGGATGGTGGTCAATTTTCGTTTGAACTTTATAACAACATCGGTTGTTCTTATCTAAAGGCAGGGAACATTGGATTAGGCATTCTTTATTTTCATCGCGCGTTAAGACTTCGTCCAGCATCTGAGGATGCACGTTTTAATTTGGAATATGCCCAAAGCAAAACTAAAGATAATATACAGTCCATTCCAGAATTCTTTCTTATAAGATGGATGCATAGCGTTCGTTCATCGCTAAGTTGTTCGGTGTGGAGCGTGCTTTCTGTAGTGAGTTTCGCTATGATACTTGTGTTTGCTGCTATGTTCTTTGTTGGAACTATTTTGCGCGTACGCAAGACAGGTTTTTATGGCGCACTTGGTTCTTTGTTACTTTTCATAGCCGTTACATCGTTTGCCGTATCATCACGAGCTACGATTTTGGAACATAATGAAGCTATTCTACTTTCGTCGGCTATCTCCGTTAAAAGTTCACCAGATAGTTCTGCAACAGACCTTTTTGTTATCCATGAAGGAGCATTTCTAAGGATAATCAATGAGGTTGACGACTGGTATGAGGTCTCTCTTTCGGATGGAAAGAAAGGTTGGTTGAAGAAAAATTCCCTAGAAAGAATTTAATATGTCTCAATTGTTGGATAATCTAAATCAGGAATTGTCCAGACTCCCTGGCGTAGGACAACGCACGGCTATGCGTTTGGCAATGCACATACTTAAAAAGCCGGTTGAAGAAGCCCGTTTTCTTTCAGATGCAATAATTTCTTTCAGAGAAAACATTCATTTCTGTTCTCAATGCGGAAATCTTTCTGATGAGGATGTGTGTGAAATATGTTTGGATAGTCATCGTGATGCTTCCACTTTGTGTATTGTTGAACAGGTTGCCGATCTTCTTTCAATCGAAAAGACACATCAGTACAATGGTCTATACTGCGTTCTGGGCGGTGTAATATCACCGATACATAACATCGGTCCTAGCGATTTGAGAATGGACTTGGTGCATGAAGCTGTTAAGAGAGGTATGGTAAAGGAAATTATTATTGCGCTTCCTGCCTCTATTGAGGGAGAAACAACACTTTACTATATCAAAAATTCTTTACAATATGCTTCCGGCATATCGTTCACAACCATTGCCCGAGGAATCGGATTTGGTGATGAACTGGAATATGTAGATGAACATACGATTACTCAGGCTTTACTAAATCGTCGCGAGTTACGATGAAACGCAATTTGGTTTGTCTTGCTCTTCTCTTTTTCGTATCACTTCTTCTAAGTGGGTGTTGTTCTTCGTGCCGTTATCGTCGAAATCACTCTTTTCCACTCGAATCTATAGAGTGGCACTTGTGCCGTATTGCGGGGGAAAATATAGAACCATCCTCCGATAAATTTGTGATTGTGTTACAAGATGGTACAATTCATGGTAAGGCATTTTGCAACAGAATTATGGGAAGATACAAACTTAATGGTTCTGAACTTTCTTTTCTAGATATTGCATCAACAAGAATGTTATGTCTGGAAGATAATGGACAAGAGGCAAGATTTTTGGAAAAACTTTCCCAGGTGACACATTTTGATATCGATTATAAGAATCTTATGCTTCTTTCTTCAGGTGCCATAACAATGGTTTTTGAAGGAGTTCAAAAATAGCATGCACTATATTGTGAGCCTTGACTCTTTTCATGCCATTGAAAATAATATTTATTCCACTTGAACGGCCACGCGAAGTAAGGACTCTATACAA
The DNA here is from genome assembly GCA_018065435.1 of Candidatus Alistipes equi. GTDB lineage: Bacteria > Bacteroidota > Bacteroidia > Bacteroidales > Rikenellaceae > Alistipes > Alistipes equi. The sequence continues at coordinate 13,068 of JAGHTK010000109.1, read as the reverse complement.
AAAACGCTCACCTTTAGTTGATGAGCGTTTGTAAGAGATATGTTTGATTACTTTATTGCTAGAGTGGCTTTAACAGCAGTAGCAATATCAACCATTTGTGTTGCATCATAGTATGCCAAAATAGGTACTGAGATGTCAAATACTGCAATGTATCCACTAGCTTTTGCTACCTTTTCTACAGCATCCTGAGCCTTTTTCTGTATAGGAGCCATAAGTTCCTGCTGCTTTTTCTGGAAGTCTTCTTGTGCTACACGCTGAAATTCTTGATATCTTGCCTGAATTTGTTCTAATTCACTCTGCTTAAGTTGCTTTACACTTTCTGCCATAGTGGCTTGATTCTTCTGGAATTCTTGAGCCTTTGTGTTGAATTCAACCTGAATTTGTTCGAGTTGATCCTGAAGGTCTTTGCCGAATTTTTCAAGGTTCGTCTGCATTTCCTTAAACTCAGGCATCAAAGAAACGATTTCCTGCATATTGATGCGTGCAAATTTCTGTGCAGAAACAACCTGAGCACTCAAGGCGAATGCTACGAGGATCACTACTTTAATAATGTTTTTCATGATAATATATTCCGTTTATGTTATTTTTTTAGGATGTTGATTATTTCATCTGATTTATCGCATTCTTCTTTGCAATATAGTACGATTGGATTCGATGAACAATCTAAAACAATGTCATAACCTTGTGACTTTGCCAGGGTTGAAATTGCTGAGAATACCTTTTTTTGAATAGGTTCGATGAGTTCTTTACGTTTTACTGCAATCACACCATCCTTTCCAAATACTGATTCCTGATACTGTTGAATAAGACTTTCCTTCTGCTGTATCTGTTTCTCATATTCCATTCTTGAACTTTCGTCCATTTTGGAGGATGTGGTTTGATATAATGAGTGCATTTGAGCTACTCCTTTATACATCTCTTCTATCTTTGTGCGGTAGGTCTGAGATGCACTTTCAATTTCAGCTATGCCTTTAGTGTATTCCGGAAGCGAATTGAAAATTTTCTCACTATTTACTACCATAGTGCGCTGTGCACTTAGAGTCGTTACAAGCGCTAGAAAGAATGTTACAAAAAATAATTTTTTCATAAGGCTAGAATCTTTGACCCAGTACAAAATGGAACTGACTGCCGCTTCTGGTGGTTTCTCCCTGAGCTGGATCGAATCCCCAACCCCAATCTATGCCAAGCATACCTACAATCGGCAGATAGAGCCTAACACCCAAACCGGCAGAACGTCTGATATTGAATGGAGAAAACTCTCTCCAGGAAGTAAATCCGTTACCACCTTCCATAAATCCAAGAACATATATCTGAGATGATGGTTTGAGGATGATAGGATAGCGTAACTCCATACTGTATTTGTTGTATGCAACAGAATAACGATCATTAATCGGATCGAGCGCACCATCCTTGTATCCTCTTAGCTGTACGATATCATATCCGTATATGCTGTATCCTGACATTCCATCACCACCGACCTGGAAACGTTCGAATGGAGATATCTTATTTTTATTGAAGTGACCAAGGAAGCCCATTTCTGCATTCAACATCAAAACAAGGTTTTGATTGCGAGATAGTGCTTGGAACCACTTGAACTTGAATTCCCATTTGTGGAATTCAATCCAAGCCCATCTTTTCGAATCTGCAAGCAGAGGGTCTGCATAGTTCTTTCCGTCCCATGCTGAGAAAGGAGGCGTTATCTGCAAAGATACCGTAAAGTCTGAACCACGTCTAGGATAAATTGGCTGGTCCGTAGAATTACGTCCAAGTGCAACCTTGATAGATAACATATTAGCGCTTCCATCCGTCATAATGAACGATGTGTATCCTTTCAGATCGTATCTTTGGTACGCAAGTTCAGTATAGAGAGTAAAGTAAGGGTCTGGCCAATTAAGTCGTGTTCCTATACCTACCGCTATTCCGTAACTACGGAAATATGTCGTAGCACTCTGCCATACGTAGTATGCATTGTTCGTTTCAGAAATATGACCAGATACTGTTAGTGAATTAGGTTTTCTTCCACCTAGCCAAGGATCTGTAAACGACAAAGAGAGGGCTTTGTAGTATGTACCATTTGTCTGACCGGAAATCGAGAAACGTTGGTTCTGACCCATCGGGTAAGGTTTCCATGCTCCCTTGTTGAAGAAATTTCTTATTGATAGGTTATTCAAAGTAACTCCAATGGAACCTACAAATGTTCCCGAACCCCAACCTGCTGCAATGTTGAACTGGTCCGAAGCTTTTTCTTCCAAAGGCCAGTTTATATCTACTAATTCATTCGATATAGGTTTGATGTCAGGCATCAACGCTTCCTCATTAAAGTGCTGCATTGCAGCCAGGGTACGTATGGTCTGCATCAAAAGACTTCTGTTGTAAAGTTCTCCAGGACGTGTATAAAGTTCTCGACGGATAACTTCGTCGTCTACACGCATATTTCCTGAAATGCCTACATTGTTTATGGTGAACTGCTTGCCTTCAAATACTCTCACTTCAATGTCAAGTGAATCCGCTCCGATGATTGTCTCCGAAGGGTCAACCTGAGACATTAGATAACCATCGTTTTGGTATATCGTTTGGACGGACATATCATCCGGATTAGAGTCCTTTCCTATACCAAGACGTTTGTGAATTGATTTCTTGTCATAGACATCGCCCTTGCTCACGGATAAGATTCTCTGTAGATCTTCGGTCGTGTACTTTGAGTTGCCTACCCAAGTTACGTTGCGCACATAGTATTTGTTGCCTTCTTCAAGATTGATACAAATACCGAGACGTTTATCGTTGATTTTGTATACGGAATCAGATACGATGTTTGCATTGCGGTAACCCTTTGAGTTATAGAAATCAATCAGTAGCTCCTTATCTTCATCGTATTCCGCTTCCTTATATTTTGTACTGCGCCAAAACATTATGCCAGTTTGGTGAGTTTTCTTGAATGTCTTGCGTAGACGTTTTGCGGAGAAATTGTCGTTTCCTGTGAATTTTATTTCTCCAATGCGCACGCGTGAATTCTTTTTTACATTGAACGTAACATTAACACCCTGTGAAATGACAGTGTCGTTTGTGATTTTTGCTGTTACTTCACAATTTCTAAAGCCCTTTTCTGAAAAGTGCTTGAATATGAGTTTCTTGTTTTTGTCAATTATATAGTCTGACAGTTCGCTTCCTCGCTTTAACTTGAGCTCTTCGAGAAGGTCCCTTGCCTTACCCTTGCTTAGACCCGTTATGGACCAATTGATTACACGTGGTCTTTCTTTAAGAACAACTTCCAAATCCACGCTGTCGCCGTCGATTGTGGCTCCTATTTGGATATCAGAGAAGTAACGTTGCATCCATAATCTCGATGCAGCATTTTGAATGAATTCCGAAGGAAGGAAAATAGAATCACCTGGAACAAGTCCGGTGGCTGAACGGAGTATATCGTGGTTGAGAAACTTCGCCCCGTGGATGTTTACCTTTCTTAGATTGTACAATCTCTTTTTTGATGCGTCCAGGAACTTTGCGTTTTCTGGTATTGTAAAACCATCATCAGGATTTTCGGGAATCTCTACCTTCTTTGGTGCCCCTGGCTGACCAGTGGTATTCTCTTGCTTTACTTCACGCGTAGCTTCGCGTAGCTTTTTTCTCGCTTCGTGATTTGCTTTTCTTCTTTCGATGCGTGCACGTTGTTGCTCGCTTAAGACCTTCTCTTTTTTGCCTTTTGAAAGCGAGTCACTATTTTGAGCATACGATACGAGTGAAGATATGACCAAAGTCAAAATCATCAAATATATCTTTATAGCCCTCATCTCGTTCAGTTATTTTAACAGTCCGTAACGTCTATTACGCCTCGAATACTCTTCAATCGCCTCGTCGAAAGCTTCACCACGGAAATCTGGCCACAATGTTTTTGGAAAATACATCTCGGCATAGGATGCCTGCCAGAGTAGGAAATTGCTTAAGCGACACTCTCCGCTAGTGCGAATTATAAAATCTGGGTCAGGAATCCCTGCAGTGTAAAGTTCTGCGGAAAACGTTTCGTCATTTATATTATCAGCCGTAATCTCTCCCTTTTGGGCCTTTATAACAATATTCTTCAAGGCATGTGTGATTTCTTCTCTTGAAGAATAGTCAAAAGCTATGATTACGGTTATCCGTTCTCCTTTTGAAGTGTCTTTTTCGATTTGATTTAGATGTTCGAGGACTTTTTGCGAGAATCTGTCCCTGCGTCCGATAATTTTTACTTTGGCACCTTCCTTGATTAGTTCCGCAGTTTCGTTTTCGACGCTACTACAGAAAAGTTCCATCAAAGCGTTTACCTCTTCGATCGGTCTGCCCCAATTTTCAGTAGAAAATGCATACATGGTCAGATACCGTACACCATTGCGTTGTGCTGCTTTAATACATTCACGAATGGAATTAATACCTTCAATATGACCTTCATATCTAGGTTTTCCATGCATAGCAGCCCATCGGCCGTTTCCGTCCATTATGATTGCGACGTGTTCAGGTATTTTTTTCTCGATATCCATATAGGCTACAAAGTTAATTAAAATTTTTGCTAAAAAGTACCTTATTATCTGATTTCAATGCCCCACTTCATTTTTTGTTTCAATGTTGCATAGAATGAATCATCTTGAGATTGCGCTAGCAGGATAGTGTCATTGCTCCTGCAAATAGCTATTTTTGTGTTATTTTCAATCTCGATTGTGTGCGTGTCGGCTGATACAAGGGCACGGTTACTTCTGGTTTTTATTACAAGTTCAATCCGACTATTGAAAGGCACAACAATTGGTCTGGATGAGAGATTATGTGGTGCTAGTGGTGTTATAATTATGACATTGCACGAGGGATCTACGATTGGGCCTCCGGCACTGAGTGAATATGCGGTGGAGCCTGTCGGTGTTGCTACAATCAGTCCATCACCCCAGTAGTTGGTAACAAGTTCTCCGTTGATACGCGCCTCAATTTCAATCAGAGATGCACCAAGACGCTGTACGGATACCTCATTCAGAGCACGAAATGGCTCTTCATTTCCTCCCGCTATGGAAAGTTCAAGTAAACTTCGTTGTTGTATACGTAGACAACTTTGTGCAATATCTTCAAACACGTGACTAATTTTTTCCCTTGGAGCTGTAGAGAGAAAACCAAGATGTCCGGAATTTATTCCAACAAGCGGAACGTGCTTTCCGGCAAGACTGTGAACTCCTTCTAGAATTGTTCCGTCTCCTCCGTAGCAGACCATCACAGCACCATCTTTCATCTGGGGAACAACTGTGGAGTATATGTTTTTAGCATCTACTTCGATTCCTACCTTTTTTATAGCAACTTCTGCAAATTCTTGGTTGATGACATAGTTAAAACCATATTTTTTTATTGCGTTAAATATGGATTCTATGTCATTGCAACATACATTGTTGCGTTTTCTTGAAAAAAGAATGATTGTCATCTGGTCCTTGCTAGATAAGAAAATTAGTATCTTTACATGCGTAAAACACAACGTTTTCAACGCAAATATAAAAGTTTTATGACAAAACTCAGTGTAAATGTAAACAAGGTCGCTGTCCTGAGGAATTCTCGTGGCGGTAATATTCCATGCGTGCTGAATGTCGCACGAGATATAGAAACATTTGGCGCAGACGGCATTACGGTTCATCCCAGGCCTGATGCTCGTCATATCCGTTATTCGGATGTATATGATCTTAAGGCAAATCTTCGAACGGAATTGAACATTGAAGGTAATCCAATACCATCATTTATAGATTTGGTATTGAATGTTGTTCCATCACAGGTTACTCTGGTCCCGGATGCTGCGGACGCCATTACTTCATCCGCGGGATGGGATGTTAAACAAAATTTTGACTTTTTAAAGGATGTTACAGAGACCTTTAAGCAGAAAGGGATAAGGGTTTCAATATTTGTTGATGCTTCTGAAGCACAGGTAGAAGAGGCTTCCAGAGTAGGTGCCGATCGTGTCGAACTTTACACAGAGGCCTATGCATCGGGTTATACCTCTTCGCCTGAAAAGGCTATTGAAAAGTATCTGCGGGCTGCTCAGGTTGCCAGGGAGTGCTCCCTTGGTTTGAACGCCGGTCATGATCTTTCACTTGTCAATCTAAAGTATTTTCACGATATAATTCCATGGTGTGATGAAGTCTCAATTGGACATGCGCTTATAAGTGACGCGTTGTATCTGGGACTTAAGGAAACCATCACTAGATATAAACGTTGTTTAGATGAGTAAGGCGCCTCTTTCTTCTCCTGTTTTTCGCAAGATTTCCCGCATAGCTTTATCTGAGGGCGTGAAGGCTTATGTGATAGGTGGCTATGTGAGGGATTACTATCTTCATAGGCCATCCTCTGACATAGATATCGTTATTGTGGGAAGCGGAATCGCTGTTGCGGAAAAGTTGGCAGAGGAACTTGGTACTCGGCTCACGGTTTTTCGTACGTATGGGACGGCTATGTTGCAGGCGTATGGAATGGAAATTGAGTTTGTCGGAGCCAGAAAAGAATCTTATACTCCACAATCCCGTAATCCACGTGTCGAGTCTGGAACCTTGGAAGATGATCAATTGCGTCGAGACTTTACGATAAATGCTATGGCGTGGTCGCTAAACGAAGAGAACTTTGGTGAACTGGTCGATCCTTTTGATGGTATGCATGATCTGGAGAACCTTATTATCAGAACGCCTACCGATGCGGATGTCACCTTTTCGGATGATCCTTTAAGAATGATGCGTGGTGTAAGATTTGCTTCTCAGTTGGGCTTCGATTTGGATTCCGAGACATTTGATGCCATAAAACGTAACGCTCGCAGAATGTCAATCATTACAAAAGAACGCATCTCGGTGGAACTAAACAAGATTCTTTCTTCTGATAGACCATCCATTGGTTTGGAACTTATGGAGATGACGGGTCTGATGCAGGAGATTCTGCCAGAAATACACAATCTGTGTGGAGTTGAGCGTCATGGGGGATTGGCTCATAAAGACAATTTCAAGCATACCATGCAGGTCTTGGATAATGTCAGTCGACGAAGTGATAATTTGTGGCTACGCTGGGCTGCACTGCTTCACGATGTTGCTAAGCCTGTGACTAAATCGTTTGATTCATCCACCGGATTTTCCTTCCATGGGCATAACGTAGTTGGCTCAAAGATGGCAAAGAGCATATTTATCAGGTTGAAACTTCCGCTTGGAGAAACCCTTAAGTATGTTCAAAAAATGATATTCCTTCATATGAGGCCGATTGCACTTGTTGAGGATGAAGTTACGGATTCTGCAGTACGAAGACTTCTTTTCGAAGCGTCGGATGATATAGATGATTTGATGCTCCTTGCAGAGGCTGACATTACTTCTGCACAACGCGCTAAGGTGGAAAGGGCACTAGCGAACATGTGTCTTGTAAGAGAAAAGCTGAAGGATATAGAGGAGAAGGACAGAATCCGGAATTTCCGAATTCCAATCAATGGCGATATGATAATGCAGGAGTTTGACGTTGAACCAAGTCAGATTCTTGCCCAGATAAAGGAGGAAGTAAAGAATGCTATTTTGGATGGTAAAATTCCAAACGAGTATGACCCTGCACACGAACTTATGTGCCGTTTGGCCGAGGAGTATGGTCTAAAGCATCGATAAAAAATCTTAAGATAGGCAAAAGCGAACTACTTTTCACACTCCTTGAACCTGTAAAAAAAAGAAATGCGGATTTATGTGTCCGCATTTCATACATTTATATATAGGAGAATTATTCTTCGTTTTCAGTGTCTTCTTCGCTTTCCGCCATGTTGTGATAAACGTTTACAACATCATCATCTTCTTCAAGGTGCTCAACGAGACGTTCTACAGATTCGCGACCTTCCTTGTCCAATTCCTTAGTATCCGTTGGGATGCGTACTCCTTCGCCGGAGATAATCTCATACTTTTTGTCATCAAGCCATTTTTGGATTGCTCCGAAAGAATCATACGGAGCATAAACCGTAAAACCATCTTCTTCGGTATAGAATTCATCTACTCCGAGATCTATCATTTCAAGTTCTAGTTCTTCTGGATCAGCTTCAGCCTTGAACTTAAAAATGCATTTGTGCTCGAACATAAATCCAACAGAACCGGAATTTCCTAACGCACCACCACATTTGTTGAAATGCATTCTAATGTTTGCAACTGTCCGATTCGTGTTATCCGTCGCAGTTTCAACCAAAAATGCTATACCACGAGGTCCATATCCTTCGTAAACCACCTCTTTGTAATCAGCTGCATCCTTTTCGGTTGCTCGCTTGATGGCACGTTCGATATTTTCCTTAGGCATATTTTCTGCCTTGGCATTCTGTATGAGAATGCGAAGTCTTGTATTGCCTGATGGATCAGCACCTCCTGCCTTTACGGCTATTTCAATTTCCTTTCCAATTTTTGTGAATGTGCGGGCCATATGTCCCCAGCGTTTCATTTTTCTGGCCTTACGGTACTCAAAAGCTCTTCCCATTGTATATGATATTTTTTTGTTTATCGATTTAACCTTGCGAAAATAAGTAATTCATCTAAAAATAACTAATTTTGACATGCTTTTTCAACGTAATATGGAACAGGAAATAGAACGTGTACTTCGAATACTTCAAGATGGAGGTATAATACTTTATCCTACCGATACAGTATGGGGGATTGGTTGTGATGCAACAAACGAGGCTGCGGTCGATAGAATTTACAAACTTAAGCGCAGTGAAAACAAGCATTCAATGCTTGTTCTTTGCTATGATTTGGATATGGTAGTGCGTTATGTCTCGAAGGCTCCATCTATAGCATATGAGGTGATGGAAATGGCCGAAAAACCACTTACGGCAATTCTTCCAGGAGCAAGACTTGTTGCTCAGAATCTGATACCTTCGACTGGAACGCTTGGCGTAAGAGTACCTCGACATGAATTCTGTCAAAAACTCCTTTATCGCTTACGACTTCCGCTTGTATCCACTTCGGCAAATATATCAGGTGAGACTACGCCCGTAACTTTTAAGGACGTAAGTCGAGAGATAATAGATGGAGTAGATTATGTCGTAAGTCCGAAGTATGAAGGCAAACCTACGAAGAAGGCAAGTTCGATTATATCATTTGATGAAAGTGGTACTTTTAGTATAATACGTCAATAATTCAATTTTTTTGTATATTTGGTACGGACAAACAAAATCGTATATAATGAAGAATTTTATCAAACTTATTTTGGTTATTGCATTGACAGCGGGCACAGTGTTCGCAGTCGAAGCTGCTAAAAAGGAAAAGAAGGCCAAGGTGACAGATCCACGTCTTCTGAAGGTTATGAAACTTACGAAATCTCCAAAGGATACGCAATTTTTGGCTGCAGGAGAGCAACTCAAAACATCACATCGTGCAGGAAGAGGCTTTGATGTTACTTCGAACGATGAGGAACTTTGGTATGCACAACCAGGAAACGTTGGTAAAGGTCAACCTGGTTTAACAAAAATTCACGAAACATATATTATTCGCAAGAAGAATGGTAAGCGCGAATATATGACTCTGCGCTACTTCGGAGGATGTGACAATATTACCATCGAAAAGGCGGCGGATGGAGATTATGTATGGATTGGTAGCCATGGTGATAAGTGGGCAAAGAAGAGCCACTACTATCGTACAAGAGCTATTTCTAGATTCAAGTTTGAACCTGGAACGGAAATCAATGATGGATATGCTGGTGAAACCTATTATCTTGGAGGAGCATCAACAGCTCGTTATATGACATGTGCTGTTAAGCCGGAAGAAGATATTTTGGCTGTGACTACTTCAAATAGTGGTGCGGTAACCATCAATATATACTCTTTGCAGGAAGCAAGGGCTCTACCAGATGTTGAATTGAAGGTTAAGACACATTGGAAAGGTGAAAACGTTGGTGAGGAAGAAGAGTATGTTGTACGACGTTTCAAGGGCAAGGATTTAACAAGTCTTGATGCTAAGGCATCTTTCGTTGTTGAAAAGAAGTCCAAGGAGAACGATGGAAACCCTACGAAAGATCCTAACTTCTACACATTCCGTGGATTCGATGTCGACAAGGACTATGTATATTTTGTTGAGGGTCAGCACAACAAAGGTAAATATACGGAGGAAGGTCCTTCAAAGGCTTTCATTACTGTATTTGACTATGCAGGTCGTGTTGTTCTTGAAAAGCGCCGTATCCAGGCTGTTGCGGAAAAAATGTTACTTGCGAACATGGGCATTACCACCACTGGATATGCTGATATTTTCGGTTTTAAGATCAAAGGCGAGGATGCATACATAGGCTTCTCTTCATATGGCCCTAACAAGAAGGGAAAGAATGTTCACAAGGCTGTTGTGATCAAATATTAGTTTCTTAATTTTCGCTTGGTAAAAAAGGTGGGAAAAACTCCACCTTTTTTTACCAAGCGAAAATTGAGTACTTTTAATATATGCGGTTATGTAAAATAATGTAACTTCTACATAACAAATTATAACTGCTTGACTACCAGTATGCATTTTCATACCTTTTTTCGAGTGATTTAAGATTCAAACCGCTCTAAGCAACGCTATAAAAGGCATGAATTTGATCACAAAAACGCTTATACAGCATATTACGGCTTTGGTTATTTCGCATATCTTTTTGGTCGTGCCCAACTCGGTACTACTAATAAAACCACTGTAGCAATGACAAATCCAATCATATCTGTTGAGTTTATATTATTGAATTTTTAGAATATGTATGTAGCGCCGTATACGAGACCCGTACGTATGGTGCAATGAACGACGCTAGGGGCGAAATCCCCTACGTCTACTCTATTGGATAAGACACTATCGAACTATGAATAGCATTTCACGATATTTTGGTAGAGTCCATATCTGATCATCCACAATCTCCTCTAAAGAGTCTATGAGTTCCCTTATTTGACTAAAATATATGCTTACAGTGTCATGGTAGGCAATAGCCCTTTCTTTCATTGACGTAATTCTGTTGGCTTTGTGACGTTGTTGAGTCATCTCTTCAACCAATCTTTGAATAGAAATGGTATTTGTCTGTATTGTCTGTATGAGAACTTCATCAAGCGAAAGTTGTATTCCGAGTTGCTTCATCTTCCATATTTTGTCAAGCAGTATCGTTTCGTATTTTGATGCTATTGGCACAATATGGTTCATCGCTAAATCGCCTAGCACACGAGATTCGATTTGTATTTTTTTAACATAGGTCTCCCACTTTATTTCAGCTCTTGCTTCCAGTTCTACACGGTTGTAGACCCCCATTCTTTGGAATAATTCAATATTTTCGTCTTTAATATATTGAGAGAAGATCGCTGGTGCTGATGTTTGGCAGTCTAGGCCTCGTCTTAGAGCTTCTTCCTGCCATTCGGTGGAATATCCGTTTCCTGCGAAAATTACTGGGCGGCACTCATTAATTGTTTCACGCAACGTGTTGTATATTGCCTTTTCCTTTTTTACACCATTTTGAATTTTCTTCTCAACGGCATTTTTGAATTTTGTCAATTGCTCCGCAACGATTGTATTTAGAACTATTAGTGCTTCAGCGCAGTTGTCTGATGAACCAACAGCACGAAATTCAAACCTGTTTCCAGTAAAAGCGAATGGAGATGTACGGTTACGGTCCGTGTTGTCTATCAATAGGGATGGTATTTGAGTTAGCCCACTCATTTTCATGATATTCTTTGCATCAAAGCGAATATCCTCGTCATCTGTCGATTTTTCCATTCCTTCCAATACGGCTTCGATTTGTGAGCCAAGAAATGTTGAAATGATTGCCGGAGGTGCTTCATTCGCGCCAAGACGATGCTCATTCGTTGCACTCATTACCGATGCCTTCAGAAGTGCATTGTGATGATATACTGCACATACGGTATTTAGAATGAATGTCATGAACTGCAGGTTTTCATATGCGGTTTTTCCTGGTTTGAACAGGTTTACACCCGTGTCAGTACCAAGCGACCAGTTATTGTGCTTTCCAGAACCGTTGATGCCTTTGAATGGCTTTTCGTGAAGGAGAACCTTGAAGTTGTGCCTCGTGGCCACTTTCTGCATAATTGTCATCAGAAGTTGATTGTGGTCATTCGCCAGATTGGCCTCCTCATATATGGGAGCTAGCTCAAATTGGTTGGGAGCAACTTCATTATGCCTGGTCTTTAGTGGAATACCAAGTTTAAGGGATTCGTATTCCAAATCCTTCATGAATGACAGTACACGCTCTGGGATTGCACCGAAATAATGGTCTTCGAGTTGCTGGTTTTTGGCTGCTTCATGTCCCATAAGTGTACGCCCGGTTTGAACAAGATCTGGCCTTGCATACCATAAGGCTTCATCAATGAGGAAGTATTCCTGTTCCCAACCTAGATATGTTATTACCTTTTCAACATTGCGGTCGAAGTATCGACACACCTCTGTTGCGGCTTTGTTAATGGCCCCAATAGAGCGTAGTAAAGGCGTTTTGTAGTCTAATGCTTCTCCAGTATATGATATGAAAACGGTTGGAATGCATAGCGTTGTGTCAACGATGAATGCTGGAGATGTTGGGTCCCAAGCGGAGTATCCCCTAGCTTCGAACGTGTTTCTAATTCCTCCACTTGGAAATGATGAAGCGTCGGGTTCCTGCTGAATGAGAACCTTGCCTGAGAATTCTTCCATTACGCCACCTTCGTTGTTTTTTTCGATGAACGAATCGTGCTTCTCGGCCGTTCCTCCAGTCAGAGGCTGGAACCAGTGACAGTAATGGTCAGCTCCTTGGCTGATGGCCCATTCACGCATCCCAATTGCTACTGCATCAGCAATTTCTGGCGTGAGGTTGTCTCCGTTTTCCATGCATTTGAGCAAAGTTTCGTATACGCTACGGCTCAGATACTTTTTCATCTGGGTGTGTGAAAAAACTTTTTCAGCGAAATATGAGGAAGGGTTTGTGCCAGGGGCCTTCACCTCGACCGCCTGATGTTCTAGGGCGGCTTGAAGCATAGTAAATCTTATCATGAATTTTTTTTGCAAAGATATTTTTACTTTCAATTATACATAGACTAAGAAAGAAAAAATTAAAAATAATTATTGTTTTTCGATATCTTCGATATTGTTGCTATAC
>JAGHTK010000148.1 GCA_018065435.1 Candidatus Alistipes equi | reverse complement strand
TTATGGCACATCCTAAACACAAAGTTTCGTCAACTAGACGTGACAAGCGTAGAACTCACTATAAGGCTGAAGTTCCTACCGTAGTTGTATGCCCGAATTGCGGAGCATCAGTGCTTTATCATCGTGTATGTCCTGAGTGCGGTTTCTATCGCGGAAAACAGGCTATAGAAGTTAACACTGATAAAGAATAACAAATAATCCAAAAGAGCACTACCATTTGGCAGTGCTCTTTTTGGCAATAACCTAAAAACAATGACCAGAATCGGACTGGATGCCATGGGCGGAGATTTTGCTCCGCAGGCCGCAGTAGAAGGTGCGGTCATGGCGCTTAATGAAATAAAGGCTGATAGCCGAATCGTACTTTTTGGAAACAAGGAGGCTATTATTGCCGAACTCGAGAAACACCAAGTTGACCAAAGCCGTTTCGATATTGTACATACAAGCGAAGTAATCGAAATGGGTGACCATCCAGCACAAGCCTTTCAAAAAAAGACAGATTCTAGTATCACTGTAGGCTTTAAGTATCTTGCTGAAGGAAAAATTGACGGATTTGCAAGTGCAGGCTCTACAGGAGCTATGATGGTAGGTTCAGTTCATGTTATACGTGTAATTGATGGCGTAATAAGGCCAACCATTGCCACAGCAATTCCAACCATTTCAAAAGGAAAAGTTCTCTTATTAGACATTGGTCTAAATGTTGACTGCAAGCCTGAAGTTCTTGAGCAGTATGCCCTCATAGGCTCAATATACGCTGAATCCGTTTATGGAATTCCTTCACCAAGAGTAGCTCTTTTGAATATAGGAGAAGAGGAAGCAAAAGGCAATGCCCAGTCAAAGGCTGCGCACCTTCTTATGAAAGAGAGTGCAGAAAAGGGATTGTACAACTTCGTTGGCAACGTTGAATCATCATACCTGTTTACTGGCAAAATATGTGATGTCGCAGTAATGGACGGATTTGTTGGTAACACGGTATTAAAACTCTGCGAAGGTTTGTACGCAATCAACCGAAAAATGGGCAGTGTGAATCAGTTCTGGGATGGAATGAATTATGAATCAGCTGGCGGCACTCCTGTACTTGGAATTAACGCTCCTGTCACAATAGGACACGGCAAAAGTACGCCATTAGCTATAAAGAATATGATTCTTTCTACTGAAAACACAATTCTGTCTCAATTAACACAAAAGCTTAAACATGCTTTTAAGACAGAGAGTTCTTTGCAATAATAGTCAATTCTATATAAAGCATGCCCCCAAGATTTTGAGGGCATGTTTTTTTATTCTATGCCAAGAGGCATCAATAGTCGAATCAATTTCCGCCAGAAATAATAATTAGTCCTAGACCCGCGATAAAGAATACGAACATCATGGATAGAAGCAGAGTCGTTCTTTTCGCTCCCTTAAACTCTTTCCAAATAAACACGCCCCATATTGCAGCAATCATTGGAGCACCTTGGCCCAAGGCATACGATACAGCAGCACCGGCTTTTCCTGCAGCAATATAACTAAATGCCGTACCCAAGCACCATATACATCCACCAAGTACTCCCACGAGATGTGTAGAAAGTTTACCTGAGAAATACTCTTTATACGATACCTTGTCACCAACAAATGGATGACGCATTATAATGGTATTGAACAAGAAGTTGGAAATAAGAACTCCGACCGTAAAGATAAATATTGCTGAGTAAGGAGTCAGCTTACCTACAGCTGGTTGAGCAAAATTATCCAAATCCATTGCCACAGCAACAAAACGATAGAAGAATGACATCAGCACACCGGCAAGTATAGCAAGAACGATACCTTTACCGTTAGAAGAAGTATTGTCAGAACGTTTTACTCGCGAGGATGCCACACCATTACATATGATGGCGATTACAATAAGTGCCACACCTGCAAAAAGAAGCACTGGATCACCCTTTGGCGCAACCATATATGTATTCAGAACGCCTAGTACAAGTGCAAGGCCAACACCCAAAGGAAAAGCTACTGCAAGTCCAGCCAAAGAAACGGAAGCCGATAGAAGAATATTCGAAGCATTGAAAATAACTCCACCAAGAATGATGCTGAGAATATTGCTAGATTCTGCCTGAGAAAGATCCTCAACAAAAGGACGTCCCTCAGAACCAATGCTTCCCATTGTAAAGGCAAGTAGAAGAGCAAAAAGGACCATACCTATAACGTAGTCCCAATAGAACAATTCGTAACGCCAATGAGACGATGTGAGTTTTTGCGTATTTCCCCATGATCCCCAGCAAAGCATTGTGATAAAGCAAAAGATCACGGCAAGCAAATAACTGTTTACAATAAACATAGTATATAAGTTTTAAGATTAATTTTCAAGAAGTTCATTTATAAATGGAATCGAAGGTTGTGCTCCAACCCGTGTAACGGCCAAGGCCGAAGCCCGTGTAGCAAAGCTAACAGCATCGTAAAGCAAAGAGCCATTTGACAGGGCTGCCAAAACTGCTCCTGTAAAGGTATCACCTGCGGCAGTAGTATCAACGGCTTGAACCTTTATGGCAGGAACCAGAGCTTCACGACCCTGAGAAGAAAGATACGAACCCTTTTCGCCCAATGTGATTATTACGTTTTGAACACTTTTGGAGTGGAAGAAAGAACAGATGGCATGAAGATCTTCATCAGAACGTATCTCGATTCCAGAAATTGCAGATGCTTCTGTTTCATTTGGAGTAATAAGGAATAGTCCACGAAGCAATTCGTCCGGAACTGTTGCGGCAGGAGCAGGATTCAAAACCACCCGACAAGAAGTTCCTGCAGCTAATGAAGATGCATAAAGAATCGTATCCATCGGAGACTCCAACTGCATAAGAAGATACTCAGCGGATTCAATCTCTTTTCTAAACCCATAAACATCCTCTTTTGAAAGCAACATATTTGCGCCAGCAGCAACGGCAATAGCATTGTTTCCGTTTTTGTCTACGCAGATAAGAGCAACTCCTGATGCAGCGCCTTGCTTTATTACAATGTGAGACGTATCGATACCATTTTGGGTAAGCATGTCAAGCGTGTTGCGACCATAAAGATCATCACCCAAAGCTGCAATAAAACACAAATCGCCCCCAAGACGATGAACGGCCAACGCCTGATTGGCGCCCTTTCCACCTGCGGCCGTATAGAAATCGGAGCCAAGCAGTGTCTCTCCCAACATAGGAATGCGTTCCGCTCTTACAACAAGATCAGTATTGGAAGAGCCTATTACAACAATTTTCCCCATAAAACAGTTTCTTTACACGTTTTCAACAATAAAGTTAATAAAGTTCTATAAAAGAAAAGGGAGGACCTTAAAAGATTCTCCCAAAAATATTGATTCTTTCAACAACTATTTGTTGTAAGCCTTCATTACAGAGATAAGGTCAAGAACCTTGTTTGAATAACCCCACTCGTTGTCATACCAAGAAACAACCTTTACAAATGTGTCAGTAAGAGCGATACCGGCAGCCTTGTCAAAGATTGAAGTACGAGCATCACCAAGGAAGTCAGAAGAAACGACAGCCTCTTCAGTGTATCCAAGAATACCCTTCAATTCACCTTCAGATGCCTTCTTCATAGCAGCGCAGATCTCATCATACTTTGCAGGCTTTGCAAGATTAACAGTAAGGTCAACAACTGAAACGTCCAAAGTAGGAACACGCATTGACATACCAGTAAGTTTACCATTCAAAGCAGGAATAACCTTACCTACAGCCTTTGCAGCACCTGTAGAAGAAGGGATAATGTTGCCAGAAGCAGCACGACCACCTCTCCAATCCTTCATTGAAGGACCGTCAACAGTCTTCTGAGTTGCTGTTGTAGAGTGAACAGTTGTCATCAAACCATCAGTAATACCAAAATTGTCATGGAGCACCTTAGCGATAGGAGCAAGGCAGTTTGTTGTGCAAGATGCGTTAGAAACGATCTTCTGACCACAGTATGTATCAGTGTTCACACCACATACGAACATAGGAGTTGCGTCCTTTGAAGGAGCAGACATAACAACATACTTAGCACCAGCTGCGATATGAGCCTGAGCTTTCTCTTCTGTAAGGAAAAGACCTGTAGATTCTACAACATATTCTGCCTGAACAGCATCCCACTTAAGCTGTGAAGGATCCTTCTCTGCAGTTACGCGGATAGACTTACCATTTACGATAAGAAGGCTCTTCTCAGTATCATAATCAATCGTACCATTGAACTGTCCGTGCATTGTGTCATACTTGAGCATATAAGCCAAATAATCTACTGGGCAGAGGTCGTTAATACCAACGATCTCATACTTGTCTGTCTGAGTGCATGCTGCACGGAATACCATACGGCCGATACGTCCGAAACCGTTGATACCAATCTTAATTTGTGCCATAATTATATAAGTTAATTTGAATTGTTCAAAAATTGGATTTTTTCCGCGACAAAAATATATACTTTGAATATAATAGACAAATTTTTTGTTATTTAAAAAACACTAGTTCGCAGAAGGCTTTTTGTGATGCAACTCACTGAAAAATAAACTTTATATATTCCAGGTCCTTCGTGTAAGATAATGTATGGTATATTGCATTTATATATCCAGACAATTTAACAAGGAGAATTAGAACTAGGACCATATCGGATTGGGCCACCAAAAACATTATAAGAAATAGCAAAGGCTGTAATGCACCGAATATACGTTTCTGAAATAAAATGCATACCTCATTAAATATTGTTTCGTGTGGTTTCGAACCCAAATTCAACAAAACCAACATAAAAATTAATATTGATAATAAAATGGATATATCCCGATACGTAGAAAAGTTGAAAAGAAGTAAGTGACATAGAAAATTTAGCAGGACATACATAAACAAACTGATTTTTAGAAAATCTATAAAAGTTTGACGATTCGAAGAAATTCTAACGGTATCTACCAATACTATTGTTTTATAAAAATGAGTGAAAGCACAAAGAATACCCAAAATTCCCTTGTTAAATAGTAAATAAATTTAGGAGAATCCTTTGTAAAAAAAGATTATTTGGGATACCTTTGCACAAGTGTAGAAAGGACATATGAAAAGGAGCGTTTTCATACATTTAATATGTCAGGATGTGTGTCCTGATGTTGTTTCCCTCCCTAGCACAAACTCATTACCTTTAATAGAAAGCCCCAGTGGCTCTCTTTTTTTTATATAGCTATGGGAAGACTACTTATCAAAAACGGCTTTGCATTAGTAAACGGCACTTTTGAACGTATGGACGCCCTTATCGAGGATGGTAGAATATCAATGCTTAAAGAAGATATTCTTCCCAAAAACGATATGGAGCTCTGCGATATACAAGGAAAGTTGCTTTCGTATGGATTTGCTGACATTCATGTTCATTTAAGAGAACCAGGCTTTTCACACAAGGAAACCATACTTACTGGTACACGAGCAGCTGCACGAGGAGGATATACTACCATATGCGCAATGCCAAATCTAAATCCCGTACCAGACAGTGTAGAAAACATATCCAAAGAGTGGGAAATTATCAAGCGAGATGCTCTTATAGAAGTTCTACCTTACGCTTCAATCACACAGGGAAGACTCGGATACAATGTGGTTGATATGGCTAGCCTTAAAGAGCATTGTGTGGCATTTTCTGATGATGGAAGTGGTGTACAGCTTTCAAAAACGATGGAAACGGCCATGCATGAAGCTCAAAGGGAAGGTTGCATTATAGCCGCCCACTGTGAAGACAACTCTCTTTTGAATGGTGGATGTATTCACGAAGGCGAGTGGGCAAACAAACATGGATTTGCAGGAATTTCTTCTCAAAGCGAGTGGAAACAGATTGAACGAGACATCGAACTTGCCCAAAAGACTGGATGTCGATATCATGTATGTCATATCTCTACAAAAGAAAGTGTAGAACTTATAAGACAAGCAAAACGAAAAGGAATAAAAATAAGTTGCGAAACAGGTCCTCACTACTTGGTTCTTTCCGACTGCGACCTTAAAGACGAGGGCCGATTTAAGATGAATCCACCACTGAGAGGAATTATGGATAGGGATGCTCTCATTGAAGGAATCAAGGATGGTACTATTGATGCCATAGCTACGGACCATGCACCGCACACAGCAGAGGAAAAATCTCGGGGGCTTAAAGGAAGTGCCATGGGAATTGTTGGACTGGAAACGGCTTTTTCAGTTCTCTATACAAAGCTTGTACTTGAGGGCATCATATCCCTGGAAAGGCTTTTAGAGCTCTTATGCGCAGGCCCAAGAAGAATATTCAATCTCGGTGGAAGCCTTTGCACTGGGGAGCGTGCAGACCTTACTGTAATTGATCTTAAAAAAGAATATACAATAAAATCTGACGAGTTTCTTTCAATGGGACATGCCACACCATTTGAAGGTTGGAATGTCTTTGCAGAACCCGTCATGACCGTGTACAACGGCCGGATTGTTTGGAAAAAATAAATACAAAATATGAAAAGGCCAGAAAGAAAATTGGTACTTGAAAATGGACAAGAGTTTTACGGAATAGGATTCGGCTCGAATGAAAACACCGTAAGCGAAATTGTCTTCAACACATCGGTTGTGGGATATCAGGAAATCATCTCTGACCCATGCTACTGCGGGCAGATTGTCGTAATGACATACCCGCTTATAGGTAACTATGGTATAACGGATGAGGATTTCGAATCACGAACTCCACGAATTGCAGGATTGGTTGTTAGAGAGTGCTGCGACACACCGAGCAACTTCCGCTACACGAAGACCCTAGAAGAACTTCTTGAAGAGAATGCCATTCCATGCATAAGTGGTGTGGATACTCGCTGCCTTACACGAGTTATCCGTGATAACGGAAGCATGCGTTGTGCGATAGTAGATGCTACAATGGACAAAAACACGGCACTTGAAATGATACGTTCAACCGAAAGGGAGGATAATCTGGTAAAGAGAGTGAGTTGCCGCAAAAGATGGATATCGCGTACGCCAAGCCGTCTTTTCCATGTAGTTGCAGTTGATTGCGGTATTAAGTTCAATATTATCCGGGAACTCAATCGCAGAGGATGTGACGTAACAATAGTTCCTTACAATGCTACGCGAGAAGCAATTACATCCTTCAATCCCGATGGTATACTCTTTTCAAACGGACCCGGTTCCCCTTACGATGTTCCACAAGTCGGCAAATTGCTCGACGAGCTTATCGGTACATGTCCAATCTTCGGTATCGGTCTTTCGCATGAACTCATTTGTATGAGATATGGAGCAAAGCTAGAGCGTATGCAGTGTGGCATACATGGTGACCACCCTATTCGCGATTTGGAAACCGGAAAAATAAACATAGCGGTATTCAATCAGAGTCTCGCCGTCAAAAGCATAGAACAGACGTCGCTTACATTAACGCACGAAACGGTTCTTGATAAACTCATCGTAGGTGTTGAACAGAAACAGGATAGAATATTCTCCGTACAATTCCAGCCGGAATCTGCACCGGGGCCTCAGGAAAGTTCATACCTTTTTGACAAATTCATAAAAATAATGGAGGAAGGAAAAAATGCCTAGAAGAGAAGATTTAAAGAAGATAATGGTGATAGGCTCTGGTCCTATCGTCATAGGTCAAGCGGCAGAGTTTGATTATGCCGGCACGCAGGCATGCCTTGCCCTAAAGGAAGAAGGCTACGAAGTGATTCTCGTAAACTCAAATCCTGCAACCATTATGACCGACACGCACATCGCAGACAAGGTGTACATGGAGCCATTGAAACTAGAGTATCTTGCCAAGATAATACGCTACGAAAGACCCGACGCAATAGTTCCGGGTCTTGGAGGACAGACAGGATTGAATCTGGCAGTACAACTTGCAAAGAAAGGCGTTCTGGATGAGTGTAATGTAGAAATTCTCGGAACTTCGTTCCACGGAATCGAAAAAGCCGAAGACCGTGAACTTTTCAAGGAGCTATGCATCAGTCTTGGCGAGCCTGTCATTCCTTCCGAGATATGCTACAACGTTGAAGATGGAAAGAAAATTGCTCAACAAATCGGATACCCTGTAATATTGCGTCCAGCGTTCACGCTTGGTGGTACAGGAGGAGGATTTGCAGACAATGAGGAAGAACTCGAAGAATTGATGGTAAACGCCCTTGCACTATCTCCTGTTCATCAGGTTCTTGTAGAAAAGAGCATCAAAGGCTATAAGGAAATCGAGTTCGAGGTGATGCGTGATAAGAACGACACCGCAATAGCAATATGCTCAATGGAGAACATTGACCCGGTGGGAGTACACACGGGGGATTCGATGGTCGTTGCTCCAGCACAGACCCTTACGGACAAAGAATATCAATTACTTCGTAATAGTGCACTTAAACTTATTCGTGCACTTAACATTGAAGGCGGATGTAACGTTCAGTTTGCACTCGATCCGCTCTCGTTTAAGTACTACATTATTGAAGTCAATCCAAGAGTGTCGCGTTCATCGGCTCTAGCATCAAAAGCAAGTGGTTTCCCGATAGCTCGCGTAACGGCAAAAATTGCAGTGGGTCTCACACTCGATGAAATAGATGTAGCAAGTTCGAAAGCCTGCTTCGAGCCAGCAATCGACTATGTTGTTACAAAAGTTGCACGCTTCCCATTCGACAAGTTCAGCGAAGCAAGCAATGAACTTGGCACACAGATGAAAGCGACGGGTGAAGTGATGAGCATCGGTCGCACGCTAGAGGAAAGCATTCTCAAAGCTGTACGTTCTTTGGAAATAGGTGTTTGTCACATACATCACAAAAAATTCGATGAGTGGAGCAAGGAACAACTACTTGAGTACATATGTAAGCCTACGGATGATAGAATATTCGCTATTGCTCAGCTTCTAAGACTTCGTATAGACCTTTCTAGAATTTATGATCGCACTAAGATAGACATGCTCTTTTTAGAGAAAATCTATAACATTGTCCGTATGGAACGAACAATACAGACTAGTGCGATAGATCTTAAAGTGCTCTACGAAGCAAAGAAAATGGGATTTTCAGACAAGTATATCGCACATCTATGGGGAACAACAGAGATGGAGCTGATAAAACTACGTTTTGAAAACAACATTGTTCCCGTATACAAGATGATTGACTCTTGCGCTTCGGAATTTAAGGCCAATGTTCCTTACTTCTATTCGACTTACGAGCAGGAAAACGAATCTGAGCGTTCCAACAGAAAAAAGATTCTCGTACTGGGTTCAGGTCCTATAAGAATCGGACAGGGTGTCGAATTCGATTACTCCACCGTACATGCAATCTGGGCCATCAGGGAAGCCGGTTACGAAGCAATTATAATCAACAATAATCCCGAAACAGTTTCAACGGATTATACGATTTCAGACAAACTTTATTTCGAGCCTCTTACTGTAGAGGATGTAATGAACGTTATCCACTTTGAAAAACCTGATGGTGTTATCGTATCTTTAGGTGGGCAGACCGCAATCAATCTTGCAGAGCCTCTTGCCAAGATGGGTGTACCGATTATAGGAACCGATTTGGAGGCAATTGACAAAGCCGAAGACCGCAAGCTCTTCGAGCAGATAATGCGCGAAAACAAGATTCCACAACCGAAGGCTAAAGCCGTAACGAACGTTGAGGATGGTGTAATGGCTGCAACCGAGATAGGTTACCCAGTACTTGTTCGACCGAGTTTCGTTCTTGGTGGACGTGCTATGATGATTGTAGGAAACGAAGAAGCCTTAAGACACTATCTGCACAATGCGGTTGAGATCAATGAAAATTCGCCAGTTCTGGTTGATAAGTACATTATGGGAAAGGAAACCGAAGTTGATGCAATATGTGATGGAAAGCAAGTTTTCATTCCAGCCATTATGGAACATGTCGAGAAAACTGGAATTCACTCAGGAGATAGTATCAGTGTCTACCCTTCATTTTCACTAAGCAAGAAAGTCAAGGATGAAATTATCAGCGACACAATAAAGCTGGGACTTGCAATCGGCATAAAGGGACTTTTCAATATACAATTCATCGTTGACAAGGATGAAAACGTTTATGTCATCGAAGTAAACCCACGTTCTTCGAGAACTGTACCTTTCATTTCAAAGTCAACCGGAGTAGAAATGGCCAAAATAGCAACACGTGTCATGCTGGGCCATAGCCTAAAAGAGCAGGGAATAACAGACGTATATTTCCCAGAGCGCAAACGTCATTTTGTAAAGGCACCTGCATTCTCTTTTGGTAAAATAAAGGGAATTGATAGTTACCTATCACCTGAAATGAAATCCACCGGAGAGGCTATCGGATATGATGATTCCCTAAACCGTGCGCTTTACAAATCGTTGCAGGCATCAGGCGTAGAAATCATGAACTACGGTACAATTTTTGTAACCGTTGCCGACAAGGACAAACCCGAAGCTTTGCCTCTTGTCAGAAGATTCTACAATCTGGGATTCAATATATGTGCAACTAGCGGTACAGCAGAATTCCTAAAGAAAAATGGCATCCGCACCCACTGCTTAAAGAAAATCAGCGAAGGTAGCAATGACATTCGTGAAGCAGTACATAAGGGACATGTAAGCTATATCATCAATACCATCAACCTCAACCAGCGAAGTACGCACCTTGATGGCTACGAGATACGACGGGCAGCCATTGAAAACAATGTAACGGTATTCACATCCCTTGAAACTGTACGCGTGCTTTTGAATGTTCTAGAAGAAATCACGCTCGGTATTTCCACCATTGACTCTGAATATAGCAAATAATGGAAAAAGGATTATATACAATAACTGAAAATCGAGAGGTTACAAATAGCATCTATATGCTAACTCTTCAGAGCGAAGAGAAAACTAAGTGTATCGATGGGGAGTTTGTAAACGTAACCATTCCTGGGAAGTATCTCAAACGTCCGATTTCAATTATGGAGTCAGCTCCCGGTTACGTTAAATTGCTTTACAAGGTAATGGGAGAAGGAACCAGTCTCTTATCTAAAATGAACATCGGTGAAAATGTTGAACTTCTCACGGGACTTGGCAAAGGTTTCGATGCATCAAAGACTCAAAAGAAAGCTCTTCTTATTGGTGGCGGAATGGGAGTTGCGGCTCTTCTTTCCATCGCAAAACGACTATCCAAGGACAAAAAACAGTGTTGTGCAATTCTTGGATTTGGTTCCAAGAAGGATGTTATTTTGGAAAAAGAGTTTCGTGATGCTGGAGCCCAGGTAATCATAACGACCATAGATGGGACGCACGGAATGAAAGGACTTGTAACTAATGCCATATCGACACAGCAACCGGAATATGATTTTTTCTATGCATGTGGTCCTATGCCTATGATGAAAGCCGTTCATGACATTCTTTCCACCTCAGGAGAATATTCTTTAGAGGAACGCATGGGATGTGGCGCAGGATTTTGCTACGGATGTTCAATAGAAACCAATCATGGACCAAAGCGAGTCTGCAAGGATGGTCCTGTATTTGAGAAGGAGGATATGCTATGGTAAAAAAGATGGATATTGAACTTTGCGGAGTACACCTTTCGAATCCAGTCGTTCCAGCAAGTGGAACATTCGGTTTCGGTACAGAACTTGCCGATGCGTACGATTTGAATATTTTGGGTGCAATATCCTTGAAGGGAACAACCAAGGAGGCCCGCTACGGCAATCCAACACCTCGCATCGCTGAATGTGAAAACGGAATGATTAATGCTGTTGGGCTACAAAACCCAGGCATCGATGTACTAATAGAGAAAAAAATACCTGAGCTAAGAAAAATATATCACAACCCTATTATCGCCAATCTAAGTGGTTTCTCAATTGAGGAATACACGTTCAACGCCGCACTGGCTGACAAGTGCTGCGATATAGACATTATTGAAATAAATATTTCTTGTCCAAACGTACGTCATGGAGGTATGGCTTTTGGAACGGATGCCACAATGGCCAAGCAAGTAACCGAACAGGTGCGCAAGGTGGTTTCAAATAAACCTCTTTTTATAAAACTTTCTCCGAACGTTACAGATATCGTGGCAATTGCAAAAGCCTGCGAGCAAGCAGGAGCGGATGGTCTAACGCTTGTAAACACTTTCCTTGGAATGCGCATTGACATTCAAAGACGTTGTCCTGTAATTAAGAACAGATATGGCGGATTTTCCGGAAAAGCAATATTTCCAATAGCTCTAAGGATGGTGAATCAGGTAGCTAAAGCCTGCTCAATTCCAATTATGGGATGTGGAGGCGTTTCATCAGCCGAAGACGTAATAGAAATGATGATGGCAGGAGCCACTGCCGTTCAAGTAGGAGCAGAGAATATACGAAATCCTTACGCTTGCAAGGAAATAATTGAAAAGCTACCTATAGTAATGGAAAAACTTAAAATTGACAATTTACGCGACATAATTTCAATTGTATGAAAGAAAAAGATGTAATCATTGCATGCGATTTCAGCAGCAAAGAAAAGACATTGGAATTTTTGGACAAATTCCAGAACGTACGAAAGCCATTCGTAAAAATCGGAATGGAACTCTTCTACGCCGAAGGCCCGGAGATTGTTCGTGAAATTAAAAAACGCGGTCACCAGATATTTCTTGATTTGAAACTTCATGACATTCCCAACACCGTTCGTAAAGCAATGAAGGTCCTTTCTTCGCTAGATGTTGATATGTGTAATGTGCATGCCGCAGGTACAATCGATATGATGCGTGCTGCCGTAGAAGGTCTTACACGAGATGATGGAACGCGTCCACTACTGATTGCCGTAACTCAACTTACATCCACTTCTGAAGAACGTATGCGTGAGGAGCTTCTTATAAACTCCACCATTGCAGATACAATCACAAAATACGCATCAAATGCAAAAGAAGCGGGATTAGATGGTGTGGTTTGTTCCCCATTGGAAGCTGGCATGGTAAAAGCAGCATGCGGAAAGGAATTCCTTACAATAACTCCTGGAATACGCTTCCAAGATGCAGGCAAAGATGACCAGGTACGTATTACAACACCTTCGAAAGCTCGGGAGATAGGTTCCGATTACATTGTTGTAGGACGTCCAATAACTGCAGCAGATGATCCCGTAAAGGCATATATGAGATGTATTGATGAATTTTTAGAAAAATAGATATGGAAAAAAGAATTGCACATGAATTACTGTCAATCAAGGCAGTATTCCTACGTCCAGAAGAACCTTTCACATGGGCTAGTGGAATTAAAAGTCCGATATATTGTGACAACCGCTTGACACTCTCCGCACCTAAAGTGCGTGACGTAATTGAACAAAGTTTAGCACAAAGTGTAAAAGAGCACTTTCCAGAGTGTGAAATGTTGATGGGAACATCAACAGCCGGCATAGCACATGCCGCAATTACGGCCTCCATCTTAAATCTCCCTATGGGATATGTCCGTAGCGAGGCAAAGAGCCACGGACGTGAAAACCGCATTGAGGGACGCATGGAAAAAGGAACAAAAGTCGTTGTAATTGAGGATTTGATCTCAACAGGAGGCAGTGCAATTGATGTTGTTAATGCTCTTCGAGAGGAAGGAGCCCAGGTACTCGGTATTGTAAGCATCTTCACCTACGGCATGAAAAAAGGTATTGAACGCATCAAAGAAGCTCAAACAGTCAACTACAGTTTAAGTAATTTGGATGCATTGGTAGAAGTGGCAGCTGAGGAAGGATATATATCGAATGAATGGAAGAGTCGTATACTTCTCTTCCGCGACAATCCTTCTGATGAAAGTTGGATCAACAAATAAATTGACTAGCATATGAGACATCTCATTGATCCCATAGACCTTAAGAAGGAAGAAATTGATGAAATAGTATCCCTTGCAGAGGACATCATTGCCAATAGAGAGAAGTACCAGGAAAAAATGGTGCATAAAAAACTTGCGACTTTGTTTTACGAGCCTAGCACCAGAACACGTTTGAGTTTTACATCTGCCATGATGGAATTGGGCGGACAAGTACTCGGATTTTCCGATGCTAAAAATACATCCGTTAGCAAAGGTGAAACTGTACAGGATACCGTTAGAGTCGTTGGATGCTTCGCAGACATCATTGCAATGCGTCACCACATTGAAGGTGCCCCGCTTGCAGCCTCGCTTGTTTCTCCAATTCCAATAATCAATGCCGGAGATGGAAGCCACAGTCATCCTACACAGACTCTTACAGACCTTCTTACAATCAAACGAGAACTAGGTCATATTGATAACATTACAATTGGTTTCTGTGGAGATTTGCGTTTTGGACGTACAGTGCACTCTCTTATAAAGGCGCTATCTAGATACGAGGGAATAAAGGTTATACTTATTGCTCCTGATGAGCTTCGTCTTCCAGACTACATAAAGCAAGACGTATGCGAAAAACAAGGAATAGAGTACAAAGAGGTCCGTACAATTGAAGAAGTTATCTCTAAGTTAGATATCCTATACATGACTCGTGTCCAAAAGGAACGTTTCCTTGACGAAGAGGAGTTCGATCGGGTAAAAGATAGTTTCGTACTTGACGCTCAGAAGATGAAGATGGCTAAAGAAAAGATGGCAGTTCTTCATCCGCTACCGCGTGTCAATGAAATCAAAAAAGAAGTGGACGATGATAGCCGTGCTGCATATTTCCGCCAGGTAGAAAATGGCAAATTTGTTCGTATGGCACTTATATGCTCTTTGCTTAAATGGAAAGAACAACCTTCAATCGCACCTCTTGAGCAAAAAAATGTCTTTGAAGACAATACATTATGTTGCAACAATCCAAAGTGCATTTCCTGCAATGAAGAAGTCCCACACCTTTTCAAGAAAAATGAAGCAGGAGTCATACGCTGTTGGTATTGTGACAATAAACTTAAAAACTTAAACTAAAAAAATATGCTTAAAATTGGATCACCATTAACATCATTGGCAAAAAAAGCCCTTTTGTGCGGATCAGGGGAACTTGGTAAAGAAGTTACAATCGAACTGCAACGTTACGGGATAGAAGTAATAGCATGCGATAGATATGAAAATGCTCCTGCAATGCAGGTTGCACACCGTTCCTACACCTTCAATATGCTTGATGGAAAGAAATTGAGGGAAGTGATTGAAAAGGAAAAACCAGATTTTATCATTCCTGAAGTTGAGGCAATTGCAACCCCTACCCTAGTAGAACTTGAAAAGGAAGGATACAATGTTATACCTACAGCTACTGCTGCATTTCTCACGATGAATCGTGAAGGAATACGTCGTCTTGCAGCAGAAGAATTGAAACTTCCTACAGCAACATACAAGTTTGCAGACAACTACGAAGAGTTTCAAGAAGCTGTTAAAGAAATCGGAATTCCTTGCGTTGTAAAGCCTATAATGAGTTCTTCAGGACATGGGCAAAGCATGATTAAAAAGACTGAAGATATAGATAACTCATGGCATATAGCTCAGGAAGGTGGCCGTGCCGGAGCAGGTCGTGTAATCGTTGAAGGATTTGTAGACTTTGACTATGAAATTACACTTCTAACGGTAAGACATAAGGATGGCACCACGACTTTGGAACCTATTGGTCATCATCAGGTAGATGGTGACTATCGCGAATCATGGCAGCCACAACCTATGAGCAAAGTCGCTATCGAAAAAGCAAAAGATATAGCGCACAAAATAACGGGAGCTCTCGGTGGTTACGGAATATTTGGAGTAGAAATGTTCATCAAGGGTGATGACGTTCTTTTCAGCGAAGTTTCACCGCGTCCACATGATACTGGTATGGTAACGATGATTTCACAGGACCTTTCAGAATTTGCGCTTCATGCAAGAGCCGTACTTGGCCTTCCTATTCCAGAAATTCGTTTCTTCGGAGCTAGTGCATCAAAGGCAATTGTTGTCTATGGAGACACAAACGAAGTGGAATTCAGTGGTCTTGAAGATATACTTTCCGAAAAAGGTGTGCAAATAAGGTTATTTGGTAAACCTGAAGTAAAGGAACATCGCCGTTATGGAGTACTGCTTGCTACGGATGAAACCGTAGAAAAGGCTCTAGAGAAAGTAGAACGTGCATATAAGAAGTTGCAAGTCAAGGTTCTACCAAGAAAATAAGGCTAACCGAAATTTTAGGTTAAAAATTAAGAAAAAGCATATCTATGAAAAGAAGGAGTTTGGTTGAAAAACCATGCTCCCTTTTCTATTTCATCGAAGGTCTGAGGTTGACTAGTGAATTTTGCAGCCGAAATGCAAAAGCGGTCCCTGACGCACCCCTTTTACTGCTATGGAAAAAACCATTTGTCAACAGCACTACGTCATCTCAACAATGCGCTGATATCAATCATATACTGCTCTATTGAAGTCTCTGACTTCTTAAAAAACATTATCATATAAATAGGCATATAGAGCACACGGCCTTCCTCCGTCAAGTTCTCGTTGCAGAGAACTATTGCCTGTTTAATGTTGTAGTTCGGAACTCCCATCACATTATCGAGCGCGGAATGAGTATAGTACTCCTTGCCGGACTTAACTTCGATTGGAACAACCACGCCACTTCCGTTATCTGTCACAAAATCAAGTTCACCAAGCTTCTTATTGTTGAAATAATATGTCGGATAACCTTTAGAAATCAGTTCCTGTGCCACAAAGTTCTCGTATATGGCACCATAATTCATATTGACATTCCCCTTTAGAATCTCCAATTGAATTCCGCTTGAATACTGATAAGCCAGCAGACCGACATCATTCTGGAACAATTTGAAAAGGTTTCTCTGCTTGTTCAGTAACAATGGAGACTCGGGTTCCGTAACATTGAAAGTTGGTATGGCGACACCTGCTTTCCACATCCATATGAAACTATTCTGATAGCGGGAGAGCTTGAAGTTCTCGTTCAGATTCTTCAGAATGAACCTTTTATTCTTGGCATTCAATTCTGAAGGAATGAGATCAAATATGTCATCCAAGTATAGTTTATCTTTTGGGTCATAATGGGAAATATCTCTTTTGTACAGATTAATGATTGCACGCTGTTCTGCCATCACCTTCTGCATGTTTTGTGTCTGAACATAGGCATTTACCACAGCAGGCATTCCGCCGACAATCAGATAAAGTGAAACCACAGACATCATCTGTTTATGGACCACCTCGTCCACCGGACGACGATTCTCATATGCCTCTCTAAGTTCATTAATCACCATGTCAACTACCCCTATGGCCTTGCAGAATTCTTCAAGATCAAAAGGAAATACATCAACGACATCCATATAACCGACAGGCTCCGAGCGGAGGTCTTTCAATTCCACTCCAAGCAACGAACCTGACAATGCGTAACGATAGCTACCTTCGTCTACAAGAAATTTAATCTGCGTGACCACTTCTGGACATTCCTGCACCTCGTCGAAGAGAATCAAGGTTTTGCCTGGAACCAGCGGATCTCTGAGAAATGATGACAAGCGCAACAATATCTGTTGGGCATTCTGAGCTCCTAAGAAAATATCCTTGGCTTTAGGAGTTTCTACAAAGTTTATTTCGACATAGTGCGTGAATTTCCTCTTTGCTAGATTTCTCACAGCCCAAGTCTTTCCGACTTGTCTTGCGCCTGTCAGCAGCAATACCTTACTATGTCCACTCTCATAAAAAGAGTCTAGGAATGAGTCCAATTTTCTTGTTAGCATAATATTTGTCCGCTTTTTCGGATATAAATGTAGCATTTTGTCCGCTTTTTCCAAAGAATCTGCATTTCATTTGTCCGTTTTTTCGGACGCTTTGCACCGGACGTCTGGAGTGGACACGGAAAAGATTTTTTAGTTAATTATATTTTCTAAAGTGCACAAATCCACTCTTTTCCGTTTATTTTTTTTTACAAAATTATACTTTTGCAAACAAAATCGGGCATTTTGATTCCCGCAAGTACACACGACTGTTCAACTCTCTGAACAGCAGCCTTTTGCCACCGTTTCTGAACAAATTTCGGTTCAGTGGTCAGTTCACGGTTTTTAATCGTCAATTCTTATAAACTGTCCTGCCGAATTGAATTCAACATCAAGACCATTGTTCAATTCAAGATCGTAGCCCCAATGCTTCAAACTAACTTTTGTAATAATAGCAGTAGGGAAATTTGCCTTTATGTATGCCGGAATGGTGGTAGGTAAAAGGGCCAAAATCGATTGAGGCAATGCCTTGTACTTACAATCAACCTCTTTCCACGAGCCATTGATATAAAACTCTACTTCCGAAGCATCCGCAAGTCTTACTTCAAAACTATGAGCATCACGCATGCAATATGCTATTGCTACGTTCGAAAAGTGCGTATTTACAAATGTACGAGAAGCCTCTGGGAGCTGATCTACCGTAACTACATAATCATGGTCAGGGTTGGCTTTTGCAAATGACACTAACGCTGCCAAGAGAGATAGAAGAATAATCTTTTTCATAACTCAATAAATTTAACGTGTTCAAGTATACAAAAGAGAACATTTGTAGTCGAATGTATAAAAAAATTATAAAAAACTGTGTCATGCTGATGACACAGTTTCAAAATTACGTATGCAACTGATGTTTATCGAGAAGAACTTTCAGTTAATTTCATACGGCGCAGAAAGCACTCCAATGTATTTTGCATAAGCATGGCTATAGTCATTGGACCCACGCCTCCCGGAACTGGAGTGATTGCAGAACAGCGTTCAAAGGAAGAATTGTAGTCGACATCTCCACAAAGTTTGTTATCCGCTCCACGATTAACCCCAACATCAATAACAACAGCTCCTTTCTTAATCATATCTGCTCCTATAACTGCAGGCTTACCTACGGCCGCGACCAATATATCAGCATCAAGGCATACCTCCCTAAGGTTCGCTGTACGAGAATGTGCAATGGTCACTGTTGCATTACTATCAAGAAGAAGTTTAGCCATAGGTTTACCTACGATATTGCTTCTGCCGACAACGACAGCTTTTTTACCTGCTGGATCAATTGAGTATTCCTTCAAAATCTCCATAACTCCTTTTGGAGTGCATGGTACGGTACATGGTTTACCAAGCCACAACGAAGCAACATTCATTGGGTGGAATCCATCAACATCCTTCTGATAGGAAATCGCTGAAATGACCTTTTCTTCAGAAATATGCTTCGGCAAAGGGAGTTGGACAAGTATACCATCCACACTATCATCCCTGTTAAGTTCCTCTAGTTTTTCCAGAAGTGCCTGCTCGGAAACATCCTCCTTAAGCGCAATGTGAATACTACGAAAGCCTATATATTGAGCTGCCAACACCTTATTTCGAACATATGTGCAACTGGCAGGATTCTCCCCTACAATGATTACAGCAAGCGAAGGCGTACGCCCATATTTAGCTTCAATTTCTGGCATCTGAGCCTTAATTTTCTCTTTCACCTTCAACGAAAGAGCCTTTCCGTCAAGTATCTGAGTCATTTCAAATGCTTTATGTCCTATATCCCTACGATGGAAAAGATTCGTGCACTGAATCTTGTCCGCTTCAATGTTTGCCTTCTGACAGGCAGTCTTTAGACTATCAGCCTCACATACGACCATCAGTACACGTCCTCCTGAAGTAAGAAGCTGACCATCTTTTAAGGTTGTACCCATATGGTATACACGTGCATCTACCTTGTCAAGTCCCGAAATTACAAAACCTTTTTCGTATTTTGCCGGATAGCCCTTTGATGCAAGTACAATGCCGAGCGTCGCGCGATTACTCCAAACCGGCTCTTTACATGTTCTTTGAGATGCAACTGCTTCAAAAATATCATATATATCGGATTTCAAAAGAGGAAGAACAACTTCCGTTTCAGGATCACCGAAACGGGCGTTAAATTCTATTACCTTTATGCCATTCTGAGTCTTCATCAACCCACCATACAAAACTCCACTTAGAGGCATACCTTCCTCTTTCATAGCCTTAGCCACTCGCTTAAGTATTTGATTGAGAGCGAAGTCAAAGTCCTCTTTTGTAATAAAAGGAAGAGATGTGTATGCGCCCATACCTCCGGTATTAGGACCACAGTCTCCATCGTAGACACGTTTATGGTCCTGCGAAAGCGGCATCGGATGAACCTCCTCCCCGTTTACAAAACACATGAACGAAAACTCAGGTCCCGTCAGGAACTCCTCTACAACAACCCTACCTTCACCAAACGATGCATCAAGAAGCATATCACGAAGCGTAGTGTCGGCATCCTGAAAATTCTCAGCAATGACCACACCCTTACCTGCAGCCAATCCATCATATTTAAGAACAACCGGAAACTTGCCACTACGTACATATTCCAAAGCATCTTCATATTTCGAAAAAGTTCTGTAAGTAGCAGTCGGGATGCCGTGCCTTGACATAAGTTCCTTGGCAAAATTCTTGCTGCTTTCGATCTGTGTCGCTGCCTTCGTATGGCCGAATATAAGAAGACCCTCTTTTCTGAATGCATCGACAACACCCGCTGCAAGCGAAGCCTCGGGACCTACAACTGTCAAATCCACTGCGTGTTCCTTAGCAAAACGTAAAAGTCCTTCAACGTCAGTATCCTTTATAGAAACGCACTGAGCAAGAGATGAAATGCCCGCATTACCAGGTGCACAATATATTTTATCTACCTTTTCTGAACGGCTTAGAGCATCGACAATAGCATGGCAACGTCCGCCTCCGCCTATTACAAGTACACTTTTCATCGCCTAATGCTTAAAGTGACGCATTCCCGTAAAGAGCATCGTTATACCTAATTCATCTGCCTTCTTTATGGCATCCTCGTCTCGAATGCTTCCTCCAGGCTGTACAATGGCCTTTACACCATATTTTGCCGAGAGTGCAACCGTATCATCGAAAGGAAGGAATCCATCAGATGCAAGAACAAGATTATCCTTCTCACCAGCGGCCTGTGCCTGCTTAAGGGCTATCTCCGCACTTCCTACACGATTCATCTGACCGGCGCCAACGCCAAGTGTAGCTCCGTTTTTAACAACTACAATAGCATTGCTTTTTACGTGTTTCACGACTCTCCATCCAAAGTTCATATCAGCAATTTCGTCCTCTGTTGGAGTTTTTTCTGTAACGCACATCTGAGCCGATATGGCCTTCGTCTGAACATCCATATCTTGAACAAGCATTCCGCCATTGACGCTGACATACTGTTTTGTAGTGTTATTCTGCTTAGTCATATCAACAATCATTACACGCAGATTCTTCTTCGTAAGAAGGATTTCCAATGCGCCCTTCGAGAAGGAAGGTGCGATTACAATCTCCAAAAAGATTGATTTCATAGCCTCAGCAATGCCCTTTGTCACCTCACGGTTAAGAGCTACAATACCACCATAGATTGAGACCTTATCAGCCTCGTATGCCTTCTGCCAAGCTTCATCAATTGTGCATCCTATAGCGGCACCGCACGGATTCATGTGCTTCAAACCTACGGCAAATGGTTCATCAAACTCGCGAACGATGGCAAGTGCAGCATTTGCATCCTGAATATTGTTATAACTGAGTTCCTTGCCGTTAAGCTGAGTTGCGAATGCCATTGAAAATGGCACGCTTTGTGATGTACGATAGAATTCTGCCTGCTGATGTGGGTTCTCACCATAGCGCAAACTCTGTTGCAGATCATACTCCAGAAAAAGTTTTTTCGACAGGCCTGCCTGCTCACGCATATAGGTAGCGATGCACATGTCATACTCGGCTGTATGTGTATAGGCCTTGGCCGAAAGGCTTAGTCTTGTATTGAGCGTTGTATCACCATTTTGAGAAATTTCCTTCAAAACAGCTGGATAATCTTCGGGATTGCATACAACTGTTACAGAATTCCAGTTCTTGGCCGCACTACGTAACATCGAAGGACCACCAATGTCTATATTTTCTATAGCATCGGCCATTTGAACACCTTCTTTTTCAATAGTTTGACGGAATGGATACAGATTAACGCAAACCATATCGATAGTCTCTATACCATTCTGCTTAAGTGTGTCCATATGCTCCTTCTTGTCTCTACAGGCAAGCAGAGCCCCATGTACTTTCGGATGAAGCGTCTTTACGCGCCCGTCACATATTTCCGGGAAACCCGTAACTTCGCTTATTCCAATTGTCTTTATATTATTTTCTTCCAACAGACGCTGCGTTCCGCCTGTAGCTATAACTTCCCAGCCAAGTTTCTGAAGTCCATCCACGAACTCAACAAGTCCAGTTTTATCACTAACGCTTACTAATACTCTCTTTGCCATTATCTTACAAAATTTTTACACCATTACCTTCTACAACGCAACCTATTACAGATGCACGCTCACCATATGATGAAAGGATATCAATGACACTTTGTGCCTCAGCCTTATCAACCACTACAACCATTCCAATACCCATATTGAAGATGTTGAACATTTCACGATGAGATATTCCTCCCCATTTTTCAAGCATCCAAAATATCGGAAGAATCTCCCACGAGCCTTCCTGGATTTCAACTCCTTGACCTTCATGAAGTACACGTGGTATGTTTTCATCAAAGCCACCTCCGGTTATGTGACAGATGGCGTGTACATCACACTTTCTAATAACTTCAAGCACCTGCTTTACATAAATTCTTGTAGGGGTAAGCAGAACCTCACCTAAAGTCTTTCCACCGAATTCTTCATATTTCGCACCCAGATCCAATGAGTTGTCACTGACGATTTTTCTTACCAGAGAAAATCCATTTGAGTGTACACCCGTAGAGGCAATTCCAATAAGTACATCTTTATGCTTAACACGACTTGCATCGATGAGCTTCTTCTTTTCGACCACACCTGTCGTAAATCCAGCAATATCGTATTCGCCATTCTGATACATACCAGGCATTTCAGCCGTTTCACCACCCACAAGAGCACATCCAGCCTGACGGCAACCCTCCGAAACACCCTTGACAATAGCTTCAACTTTTTCAGGTACATTATGTCCTATAGCAACATAATCCAGAAAAAAGAGTGGTTCTGCTCCTTGTGCCAAAACATCGTTTACGCACATTGCAACGGCATCTATACCCACCGTATCGTGTTTATCTAGTTGAAAAGCGAGCTTGAGCTTCGTACCGACGCCATCCGTTCCGCTCACAAGTATCGGTTCCTTGTAGTTTAGCAAAGAAAGGTCAAACATACCTCCGAAAGAACCAATATTTCCCATAGTACCTATTCTCGATGTGGAAGCAACATGTTGCTTTATTCGGCGGACAACCTCATATCCTGCTTCAAGATTGACGCCTGCATTTTCGTAACTTTTTGCCATAGATTTATTTGTTTTCTTCGTGATCGTACAACATTGTAGGGTATTCCCCTGTAAAGCATGCCATGCAAAGTTCCTTGCGCCCAGGGCAAGAAGCTACGCATGAACGTGGAGAGAGGAAACCCAAAGAATCGGCTTCAATCTTTTTGCATGCCTCCTCTAGGGTTCTTGATGAACATAGAAGCTCTTCTTTAGTCGAAGTGTCCACGCCATAAAAACAAGGATTCGTCATCATCGGACTTGCAATACGAACATGCACTTGCGTAGCACCAGCCTCTTTGAGCATTTTAACAATTTTAAGTGATGTGGTTCCACGCACGATGGAATCATCCACAAGAACTACACGTTTTCCACGCACGACGCTTCGAACAGCTGAAAGTTTCATCTTCACACCGAGCTCTCTCATCTTCTGAGATGGCTGGATAAAGGTACGTCCAACATATTTGTTCTTGATAAGACCCATTTCATATGGCAGTCCACTTTGTTCAGCATAGCCCTGTGCAGCACTCAGACTGGAATCAGGTACACCAACTACGATGTCAGCATCTGCCGGAGCCTCCATAAAAAGACGTCGCCCAGACTCCTTTCTGTAAGTATGGACATTACATCCGTCAATGTCACTATCGGGACGAGCGAAGTATATGTACTCCATGGCGCACATCTTTTCACGATGAAATTGCGAATAGCGGCAGCTCTTCAAGCCATCACTTCCGATTGTGACTATCTCGCCAGGTTCCACATCGCGAATATACTTTGCACCAGTAATTTCAAATGCACACGTTTCGCTACTTACAACATAACCCTTACCAAGTTGTCCAATTGCAAGAGGTTTCATACCATACTTATCGCGACATGCATATATCCTATTTTTGGTAAGAATCAAAAAAGCGAAACCGCCCTCCATCATATTTAAGGCATCAACGATGTTGAAAATTCTCGGTTCCGATGCATCTTTTTTTATCAGATTTGCCAAGATTTCGCTATCCGTAAGCGTCTGAAAAATACCACCTCTGCTTTCAAGGTAAGATGAAAGTTGTGAATAATTAACAAGGTTTCCATCATTAGCAATGGCAAAATCGCCGCTGAAGTGATGAAAGTACAAAGGTTGTACATTATCCGTTCCGCCTTTCGAAAGATTAGCATACTTAACACTTCCGATACCAATCGAACCATGAAGTGAAGAAAGTATTGCATTATTAAAGACCTCTGTTACCAAACCTGGTCCACGATGACGCGAGCCTTGTCCATTTTCGTCAAAGCATGCAATACCCGCTCCTTCTTGACCTCTGTGCTGAAGCGCATGGAGTCCGTAATAAATTATATCGGCGGCATTTTCTACACCGCATACACCAAATACACTCATTTTTACTGAAGTTTCAAGGCAACACTTATTCTATTTAATACATCCGAATAGACCTCCGCTACATTTCCCAAATCATGACAGAAACGATCCTTGTCAAGACGTTCATTCGTTTTCGCATCCCACAAACGGCATGTATCAGGAGTTATCTCATCACATATGAAGATACGTCCCTCTGAGTCACGACCGAACTTGAGTGAGAAGTTCACAAGGACGATTCCCACTGAAGCAAAGAGCGGTTTAAGAAGATCATTAGCCTTTCGAATAACATCCTTCATAAAAAGCAGTTCTTCCAAGGAAACTATCCCCAGGGCCACGGCTTGGTCATCATTTATCATTGGATTACCAAGTTCATCAGAATCGAGATTTACATCAACGATTACATTTTTAGTCGGCTGTCCTTCCTCTACGCCAAGGCGTTTTGCAAGTGTTCCAGCAAAAACATTGTGCAGCACAATATCTATCGGAATTGTCTCAACCTTTAAGTATAGTTGTTCACATTCGGACAGTTTTTTCAAAAAAACAGTATGAATGCCATGTTCCTCAAGATATGCCATAAGAAGTGAGGAAATTGCATTGTTTATTTTTCCCTTGCCTGCTATTTTGGCAATTTTTATTCCACAAAAGGCCGTTGCAATGTCTTTGAATTGGACAACGACCCTAGTGGGGTCTTCCGTTGCATAAACGGATTTCTTTCTGCCATTGATTAGAAGTTGCTTATGCATAGTTTATCTTGTTTCCTTCCGGAAATATTTAACAGCATTCTGGAAGAGTGGTTCATCCAGATTGCCTTGAATGTTCTTGAAAAGATTCTCTTCGTAACGCTCAGAATGTCCCATCTTGCCAAGTATTTGACCTGTAGAATCGATTATTCCCTCTATAGCATAGTATGACCCATTTGGATTGTACTCTGGATCCATTGTAGGATTCGAAGAAGGAGATACATATTGGAATGCTACTTGTCCATTTTCAAACAGTTCACTAGCCATTTTCTCAGAAATAACGAATTTTCCTTCGCCATGCGAAAGAGCTACGCTGTAACTTCCGCCAAGTTCCATACCCTGAAGCCATGGTGAGCGGTTTGTACAAAGACGCGTCGTGGCCATTCTTGAAACGTGACGGTTAATGTCGTTTCTGAAAAGCGTAGGGGATTCGCTATTAACCATACCAGGCTTTCCATAAGGAAGAAGTCCACTCTTTATAAGAGCCTGGAAGCCGTTGCATATACCAAGTATAAGTCCTCCTCTTTTTACAAGAGCTTCAATTGCTCTGGCAATTTCCTGATTATTTATAACACTTGCTATGAATTTACCACTACCATCAGGTTCGTCACCAACGGAAAAACCTCCCGCAAACATAAGAATCTGGCATTGGTCAATGTTCTGTTTCATCTCAAGAATTGACTGCTGAACATCCTCCGGGGTAAGATTACGGAATATGCCTACACGTACCTCTGCACCGGCCTTGCGAAATGCCTTTGCTGAATCATAGTCACAGTTCGTTCCTGGGAAAACAGGAATATATACAACAGGGTTTTCAATTCTTTCTCCCTTATATACAACGGAACTTCCTTGGAAAAGTTTAGTTGAAAATTCAGGAAGCGCAGATGGGAATTTCGCAGGTGTTGTTTGAGGGTATACCTTTGCGTATCTACTCTTGTAGATTTTTTCCAGTTCGAAAAGTTGAAGTTCTTCGGAATTGATTAAAACGCGGCTGTCTGTCACATGTCCCAAAAGCTTTGCATAAGGAACATTTAATTCTGTCTTAGACTCAACCAGAATTGAGCCGTAACCCAGATTGAAAAGTGTATCAAGTGAGCACTCCACGTTGCATCCAAGACCATTTCCTATCATCATTTGGAAAAGTGCTTCTGCCACACCACCAAATTCAAGTGCGAATGCCGAGACGATATCTTTTGATTGTATTTTCAAAAAGATATAATCCCACATACTTTTCAAAGCATCCGTATCTGGCATATAATTTTTCAAAGCCTTATGTTCCATAAGGTAAATGAAATTCCCCGCCTTTTTGAATTCGGTCGAGATAAGTTTCGATGCCTTATGAGTAGTTATTCCAAATGCTACAAGAGTTGGAGGAACACTTATGTTCTCGAACGTTCCGCTCATTGAATCCTTACCACCGATGGAAGGTAGCATAAGCTCTCTTTGCATTTTCAACGCTCCAAGAAGCGATGCTAGAGGCTTACCCCACGATTTTGGATCGTGAGTCATTCGTTCAAAGTACTCCTGGTAAGAAAAACGCATCGTACTCCACGGAGCTCCAGAAGCAACAACCTTTGCACATGCTTCAACAACGGAATATGCTGCTGCATGATAAGGGCTCCATGATGCAAGGAACGGATTATAGCCATAAGCCATGACGCTTGCCGTATCCGTATAGCCATCAACAGGAAGTTTTTGTGCCGAGACCTGTGTACGTGATGCCTGACGTCTTCCGCCATAAGGCATCAGAACAGTCGAGCGTCCGATTGTGGGATCGAACATTTCAACGAGTCCTTGTTGTGATGATATATTTCGATTACGAAGCATATTTTCCATCTTTTCACGAATGGATGCTCCTTCATATGAATTTTCAAATGGGTTGCGATTTTCAACAGCACCAACAGTAGCACGAGCATAGTGACTTGCACCTGCACAGTCAATGAATTCGCGGCTTAAATCGGCTACAAGTTCTCCCTTAAAGAAAAGTCTCATACGGCCTTTGTTAGTAACATCGGCAACATACGTCACTTCCACATTATCCCTTTTGCAGTACTGTTCGAAAAGCTCACGATCTTTGCTTTCTATTACAACAGCCATTCTTTCCTGAGATTCGGAAATAGCAAGTTCCATCGGATTCAAACCACGATACTTTACTGGAACTCTATCAAGATATATATCCAGTCCGTCAGATAGCTCACCTATAGCAACACTTACGCCTCCCGCACCAAAATCATTCGATTTTTTGATGAGTGAACTCACCTCCGGACGGCGGAACAAACGCTGTAGTTTTCTTTCCTCGGGAGCATTACCCTTCTGTACTTCGCTACCGCACGTCTCAATGGAGTCCTCCGTATGTTCTTTCGAGGAGCCCGTTGCGCCTCCTATGCCATCCCTTCCTGTTCTTCCTCCAAGAAGCAGAATAACATCCCCGGCAACAGGTGTTTCACGACGTACGCGATCAGCACGTACAGCACCTACAACGGCGCCTATTTCCATACGTTTTGCCGTATAGCCGTCATGAAAAATTTCACGCACAAAAGTTGTTGCAAGTCCTATTTGGTTGCCATAACTAGAATAACCCGAAGCGGCCTTGCGGGAAATCACGCACTGCGGAAGTTTTCCACGCATAGTCTCCGGTACAGGTTTGCATATATCCCCAGCACCCGTAATGCGCATTGCTTGATAGACATATGAACGACCCGAGAGAGGATCACGTATTGCACCTCCCAAACATGTTGAAGCGCCTCCGAAAGGTTCAATTTCAGTAGGATGATTATGTGTCTCATTCTTGAACTGCAAAAGCCATTTCTCATTTTTAGAGTCAACATCGACATCTACAAAGATGGAACACGCATTGTTTTCCTCCGACACCTCCATATCATTAAGGTATCCCTTTTTACGCAAGTATCTTGCACCCAAGGTAGCAAGTTCCATTAGTGTAAAAGGCTTTTGTTCACGACCAAGTTCACGACGTATGGCAATAGAGGCAGTAAGTTGTGACTCTATCTCCTCACTGATAAAAGACTCTTCAACGATAATATCTTCCAGTAGCGAAGAAAAAGTGGTATGACGACAGTGGTCACTCCAATATGTGTCTAGAATTCTGAGTTCAATTTCCGTAGGGTTGCGCTTTTCTTTTGAAAAATATTCTACAACCATATGTAAATCATCCTCATTCATAGCAAGACCCCACTTTTTACAGAATGTAGCATACTTGGAACGGTCCATATTGATAAAACCATCGAGCGACTGAAGTGGTTTTACGTCAGCTCTGTCATTGAACGAGAGCTTTGAAAGATCTTTTTCCCTTGACTCTACCTTATTGATATAATATGATTTTATCTTCGTGAGAGTCTCTTCGGTAACATTATCGTCAAAAATAAGAAGACGTGAACTCTTGATTTCAATCTGGGAAGATGGATCTATAAGATGTACACAATCAACAGCCGATGATGCACGTTGGTCAAACTGACCTGGTATGAATTCTACTGCAATATACTTCTTGCCTTCAAGTTCAATACTATCCGTAACTAAGTCTGTCACCTTTTCCCCAAAGACCATATAACGGCTCTTTTCTAACAGTTCTGAAGAAAATCCGTTCAGATCATATACATTGATAAGACGTAGAGATGTAATATCAAGGGAAAGGTTTTCATTGAACTCTTCACGAAGACTTTCAGCCTCTACCCTAAATGAGGGTTTCTTTTCGACAAATATTCTCCTGTAACTCATTTTATATAGTTGCGTTAAGCACCTTCTCTGCCTGTTTTTTCCTAAATTCTATAAGTTTTTCCTTTACATCAGCTTCTGTAAGCGAAGCTATCTGTACTGCATACAAGGCAGCATTCTTGGCTCCATTTATGGCCATTGTGGCAACCGGAACACCGGAAGGCATCTGCACGATAGACAAAAGGGAGTCCATACCACCAAGGGCTTGCGTTTGGATAGGCACGCCTATTACAGGAAGATGCGTCATAGCTGCTGCCATGCCAGGAAGGTGTGCTGCGCCACCCGCACCGGCTATTACAACGCCTATACCGCGTTCTTCCGCCTTGGAAATATACTCGGAAAAGAACTGTGGTGTACGATGGGCGCTTATAACCCGCTTTTCGTATTCAATTCCAAATTCTTCAAGTGTTGTCATAGCAGCCTGCATAACATTCAGGTCGCTTGTTGAGCCCATGATTATTGAAACTTTCATACCGCCCCTTATTTAAAGAATTCCTTAGAAAGTGTCATTGGATCAATGTACTGACCATCCTTGTAAACGCGCATGTTTCCGGATGCGATTTCATCAATTAACATAACGTTTCCGTCCTTGTCATATCCGAATTCGAACTTAATGTCATAAAGAACCAATCCACGCTTGGAAAGTTCCTCTGCAACGATAGCGGTAATCTTCTGAGTCATCTTCTTGATATCCTCATACTGCGCATCTGTCATTACCTTCAAAGCAACAAGTGCATCCTTTGTAACGAGTGGGTCACCCTTTTCATCATTCTTGAACGTAGTCTCAACATATGCTGGAAGGTCTGCTCCACTTTCAATATACTCTCCATAACGGCGAATAAAACTTCCAACTGCCTTGTAGCGGCAAATTACTTCTAGGCCATGACCAAAGACACGAGCAGGAAGCACCTCCATTGTGGTGTTTGCAAGATCAGCATTGACATAATGGGTGCGAATACCTGCTGCATTTATCTTTTCGAAAAAGTAGATTGACATTCTAAGATTGACATCACCAACGCCATCGATTGTTAGTCCGACAGAGTTCTCTCCTGGATCAAAAACACCATCCTTTCCGGTGCAGTCATCCTTAAATTTGAGAAGATAGTTGCCATTTTCTTTTTCATAGACATTCTTTGTCTTTCCTGTATAAACAAGTTTCATAGTATGTAAAATTTAAAAATTCAATCTCATCTCCGCACTATGCCTTAGCTTGTGTAAGATTTGCATAGTATGGAGTTTCCCTATTAACATAATCTACTAATGTTTTAGGTGATAGGATAAAATGCGTAGCGGATGTTGCGTTTGGGATGATAGCCCAAAAACAAAAACAGAAAACAAATACACAGATTGTGATTTCATTGCTTCAACCTAACCATAGGCAAAAGTACAACAAAAGAACATTACACCACACTGACTGAACAAAAAGAATTAACGATTTATCAACATCCACAAGGCTGTTTGTGTCCCAAAAATGAGCCTAGCTTAAAATGTTCAGTTTTTCAAAATATTCGAAAATTAGACCCTGAAAATCAGTTGGTTACAAGTAACAAATTAATTTAGAATAACTTTTTCAAGTAGACTCAAAAATATATAGTCATATAGTTCATCCGCATGTACGTATGCGTTTAAGATACTGAGAAAAAATCCTGCGCCCCGCGGGCGCTGGATACAGGCTTTCAAGGATTTTCATTAGGTCACCTTGCCTATTGACATACGGCCTTGGGCAAGGTGGATTCATTAATTTGATTGCAAGCAATGTCAGGATTCGCCTCGGCAGAATTGAAGCAAGCTTCATTCTGCGCTCGACTCTCACTGACATTTTGTAATGAGGCGTACACTGAAGCCGCTGTTGCTGGAGACGGGGGCGTCAGGGGTGACATCGGGCATAGGCTCAGGCTCAGGCATAGGCATAGGCCTCCGGAAGAACACGCTGTACGCGCAGCCCCACTCATCGCTCGCAGTAGATGACCAATAGCGGCCGAAGTCGCCGACACTGATGACCTCCTTCCCAATGCGGCAGCCAGTAGCGGGAAGGAAGACGAGTCCCGCGTCATTGAGAGCTTTCCAAGTTGTATATTCTTTCCAGGTTGTCTGCTCTGTGAAATCATCCGGGAACAGGACTACACCATTGAAGGTAACACCCTCGACCGTTATGCCTAACTCTGT
This sequence comes from Candidatus Alistipes equi, assembly GCA_018065435.1. Taxonomy (GTDB): domain Bacteria; phylum Bacteroidota; class Bacteroidia; order Bacteroidales; family Rikenellaceae; genus Alistipes; species Alistipes equi. The sequence goes on along the minus strand of JAGHTK010000148.1, from coordinate 78 downwards.
CAAGTTCTCGTATCTGTCGCCGTCATTCACCATTGTTCTTGTATTGAACAGATATTTCCATTCGTCTTTGGAGAGTGT
>JAGHTK010000047.1 GCA_018065435.1 Candidatus Alistipes equi | reverse complement strand
AAGAAGTAAATCTAATGTAATTCTATCCTCAGAGAGTAGTTCAACTTCATCTTGAAGCCATTTAATGAAAGTTCTAGACCAATGTGTACCTGTTTTTTCACAACCTCTTGATTTACTCGCTTGGCTTTACGTTTACCATTTGGACTTCGGTTTGTCTTGCAACCTTATCCGCCATTTAGCCTTATATCAAGTTTCTGTTCGTAGACTCAAAAGTCTCGATATTGACTTCCTTCATCCTTGTCATTACTAACAACGACTTGTCATTCTCTTCGCTTGGTAGTAAATACCCACGACCGGACTTGCACCGATTGGATTAGCGACATGCCCGTCGCACAAAAAAATGAGCACCGATCGATGCCCGTAGCAGATGATGATATAATTTTCAAAATTCTAAATAAGAATGCCCTGAATAAGTCTCAAGGCATTTTAATTTAGATATCATAAAACCATTATAGCTACTGCAAGTTGTCCCAAAATTTCTAATTAAATATTTGACCTATATGGTTTACTTGCGCTCGAGTCATGTCCGTAATTTCCCCAATCAAAAGAGCTGTTGTACAAAAAAGAGCATTGCAGTTTACTTTAAGTTTATGTATTTTTGTTTTAAACTAAAGGGACTTGCAAGTTCATACTTAGCAACAAGACTTAGTGATAATCAACGAATTATTTGGGCTATTGCCTTTTTATGATAAATATTTAATAACAATTTCAACCTCGCAAAATCACTTGCGAAACTTGAGATACTAATATCAATTGTCATTATAGGTGCTACAACAGCCGCTGATACAGTTTGGTTGATAGGAGACATTGGAATGGGACTCAGCACATACATAAATGTCATAGCACTTTTATTACTCTTCCCTGAAGCCCTGGCGTTGCTCAAAGATTTTGAAAGCAAGCATCAGAAGGCAAAAACGACTGATAAGTAACTTTTTAGCAATTACATACCACCTTTCAACTTCTTTGCAAGAGTGAAGATTTCCGGACTTAGATGACAGTATCCATTAGGATTCTTATCAAGATAATTCTGATGGTACTCTTCCGCTGTATAGAAGCACTCGAGAGGCCTAATTTCCACAGCAACACATTGCTTGGCTTTCTCTTCAAACTTAGAAATGACTCTTTTGATTGTTTCACCTTGAGCGTCATCCAAAAAATAGATACCTGTTCTATAACGCGTACCGACATCTTCTCCCTGTTTGTTTACGCTAAACGGATCAACTATTTTTAGAAACAATTCTACAAGTTTCTCAAGGGATACCTTCGTGGGATTAAATTTAACAAGTACACACTCTGCATGGCCTGTCGTATCAGTATAAACTTCCTGGTACGAGGGATTTTGGGTCATTCCGTTTGCAAAACCCACACAGGTAGACACAACCCCATCCACCATCTTAAAAAACTTTTGGGCACCCCAAAAGCATCCAGCCGCAAAATAGATACTGCATTCTGTCTGAGACCCCATTTGAATTTCCATAATAATTCTCCTTACACTAACTTCTGTTTCACATCAAAATTTCTGTAAAATTAACCCTGTTTGTATTTATTACCAAATAAGAACAAAGAAGGAAATCAAGCAAGCAATCTCTCTTACATAAGTCCTTCAAAATATCCTAATCAATTATCGATTAAGGTTCTTTACAAAGCACACAGGATGTTGGCTATTTGCTCTTTGAATTGTTTTTCTTACTTTTGTGCCGAAATAAATCAAATCTTTATAATTATGACTATTACAGCCGCCGACATTAAGATTGGCATGTGCATTGAAATGGATTCTAAGACGTACCTCGTCGTTGATTTCCAACACTGCAAACCAGGAAAAGGTCCTGCATTTGTCCGTTCAAAACTCAAGAACCTTGAAAACGGATACGTTGTTGAAAAAACTTTCTCTTCTGTAGGACAGAAAATTGAGCAAGTACGCGTAGAGCGTCGCCCTTATCAGTTCACATACGAGGATGACTTGGGTGCACATTTTATGCATACAGAAACCTTCGAAGAGATTAACATCGACAAGAAACTTATTGACAATGCCGATTTGATGGCAGATGGTCAGATTGTTGAGGTTATGTATAGAACTGACAATGATGTAGTTCTTTCAGCAGAACTTCCTCCAATTGTAGATATGGAAGTTACATATACAGAACCTGGAATCAAGGGCGATACAGCTTCCACAAATTCCTTAAAGCCTGCAACTGTCAATACAGGTGCGACTGTAAAGGTACCTCTTTTCATCAATACCGGTGATAAGATCAGGGTTGACACACGTACTCGTGCATACTACGAAAGAATAAAGTAGTTTTTTACAATATTCTAATTGGGCGGTTGAAGTTTCAGCCGTCCAATTCTTTTTTTAGCTACCCGAAATTTTTGGTTAAAATTAAGTGAACATATCGCGAGCTTTCCCGTACGCCTTGCAACCTTCGAAACATCGCAATACGCGATATAGCTTATCTCATCCAACAAAAGGGCAAAGCAGCTCTTGAAGTATCGGGGAACCTCATAGAATTGTAGCTCGATTTGCATTCACATCGGTCACCCAATTGAGGGCGGACTTTAGCTAGTGTAGCGTCTCAATCATATTTGAAGTAATCATTCCAGGATTTTCTCAGTGGAAAAATTTTCCCATTAACTCTTTCTTATCGTTTTTGATGATATACTTCTCAATTTGATGGTTTTCAACCGTATATGTAAAAATGGAAGAGATAAAACTGCAATGTGAGTTAACGTCTAGACACCAAGCGACCCACAGCAATCAACATATCAGGATTCAATTGTACAGATTTTTTGTTAACAATTTTAATTCCATAAATGGTTTGTCCATACAACTCCACATCCATACGACTTGACTTCGAGCAATCCTCTGTAAAAGAATACGTTAGGTAAAACTGTAGTTTCACAGGACTATTTTCGTAAGAGAATTCAACATGTTCTCCACAAAGTATCGTCCCCGAATAATACACGCATAACGGATAAGCCGTTTTAGCAATTAGAGCATTACCATCCATTATGATTTTAGGTTCAAGAGGGATCTTTGAAAATGGAGGTACAGCAATAACTCTTTGATTATACGTAATATTGTTTGAGCTAGTACTATTTCCTCCACCAACAGACACTCCGCGTGCCAAAGTTCCAACTGCGCCACCAACTCCAAGAGCGCCGGCAACGGCTCCTAAATTCACAGAAGCACCATGTCCAGTAGATGAAGTAGTGGACTTGGCTCCCGGCACATAATACGGCATGGTATTGCCCCCTACACTTAAAAAGGTATTACCCAAATCAAGATATAGAATATGATCTGTTCGATTAGTCACATAAAACCTAATTGATGGAGTGCAGAAATTAAGCGAAAGACCCTTTTTCAAAAGGTCTGCATACGTATAATTTTTTGTTTGAACTTTTGTTAACAAGCCAGATGGCGGAGCATAAAAAAAGCCCGTTTCGGCAGAAATAATTAAATCGTTAGATACAAGTACACTCTGCGGAGTAATCGCATACTTCAAAATTGCGAAATCTGCCTTTTTGTTAGAAGTTTTTAGATCGAAACTAGGTGTGGCTGAATTTATAAAATCTACAGACGCTGCATTCTTTTGTACATCAGGTATTGCTTTGATGGTTCCTGTTTCCTGCGAAACCTTCTCCTGAGCAGAAAAACTCTCAACTGTTCCATCCTCATAACTTATTGATTGTATGCGCGTTGTTTCGATAGAGTAAATTCTTTCTGAAGTAGAGCCAAATTTTCTATACTCGATTTCGTCTTCCGACACTTTAGTAACGATAGCTTTGATAATGGAGCCATCCTTCTTAACAATAATATCTTGCGCCGATAAGCACAGAGGAAGAATAACTGCAATGAGTGAAAAAATACGCGTCTTCATATGTAAACCTAAATTAAAGTGCACCTAAAAAAATCTAACTCTTGTAATGCATTTTTACAAGATATTTTAAAGCAAAATTACTATTCTTTTACAAGATTTTACAATACTTTCAATTTTTCAAAACACTTAACACACTTAACAGTAAAAAGTGAGAATACTTCATTTCCAATTCTCCTACTTCTTTTTTTAACATTCATGTACAAATTATCTAAAACATTTGATAAATTTGCTAATTAAAAAATTGTGCAGATGGCTGATTCGAAATTGTTTATAGGTATTACCCAAGGTGATACTAACTCAATTGGATGGGAAGTTATCCTAAAGACCTTCCAAAATCCGATGATGACTGAGCTTTGCACGCCCGTGATTTACGGCTCGCGGGATGCTGCGTCGTTCTATGCATCACGTATTGCGGATCTGCAGAAAATACAATTCAACATCTGTTCAAATGCCTCTCAAGCAAAGCGTAATCATGTCAATCTAGTTGACACTGGCAAAGTAGAAATAACTCCAGGACAAATAACAGAAGAAGGCGCAAAACAAGCTCTACTTGCACTTGAAAAGGCATGCGAAGATTTAGATTCAAAGCATATTGCAGCGCTTGTAACGGCTCCTATATGTAAGGAAGCAATGCAAAAAATTGACTTCAAACATACAGGACATACTGAATACTTCGAATCGCGCTACGAAGGACGCGCCATTATGATTCTACAATCAGAGCAAATGAGAGTGGCACTATCAACCATTCACATTCCTATTGAAGAAGTTGCCACTGCCATTTCAGCGGAAAGTATCCTGGAACAACTTCTAGCCCTTAGAGTTACTCTAAAAAAAGACTATGGGGTGGTCGAACCACGCATCGCAGTTCTTTCTTTGAATCCGCACTGTGGTGATGGTGGTATGATTGGGTTGCAAGAAAAACAGATAATAGAACCAGCCATCAAGGAGGCCTACAATCAAGGAGTTTTTGCCTTTGGCCCAATCTCTGCTGACGGAATATTTACGGGCGGAGCCTACAAGAAATATGATGCAATCCTTGCAATGTACCATGACCAAGGTCTTGCACCATTCAAGGCAATTAATCCGTTCGGCGTAAACTTCACATCCGGACTGGAGGTCATTCGCGTTTCACCTGACCATGGTGTGGCTTTTGACATTGCAGGCAAGGGCGAAGCGGATGAAACATCGATGCGTAATGCAGTTTACGCAGCGATAGATATAGCAAGAAAAAGGAAGTCCTTTATGGAATGGTCAGAACATCCATTGGAACACTTTGAAAGGGAGAAAGGCCGCGATGTGTCTTTGAAGGATCTTACCGACAATACACAAGAAGAAGAAGAATAACGTACAGCTGACAGGTAATCCGTCTCGTTGTTAAGGAGCCTGAAAGGTACACAAAAGATAGACCAAATATGATTAAACTTACATTCCCTGATAACTCTGTGCATGAGTTCGAGAAGGGTACGACCTGTTTTCAGGTTGCCGAGAGCATCAGCCCTCGTTTAGCTGCTGACTCTTTGGTTGCCGCTTTGGACGGCAAAACTGTTGATATGGGGCATTCTATTGAAGAGGATGCCAACATCAAATTTTTCAAATGGGATGATGCGGAAGGTAAAAATGCATTCTGGCATACATCTTCCCACATTTTGGCTGAGGCTTTACAGACACTTTATCCTGGTATAAAGTTCGGCATAGGTCCTGCTATTGACAATGGTTTCTACTATGACGTTGACTCTCCTGTTCCAATTACTGAGGCCGATCTTGCGAAAATCGAGCAGAAAATGATTGAACTAGCAAGAGGAAAAGAAGAACTTCGTCGCACGGAAGTTAGCAAGCAGGAAGCTCTAAAGACCTTCTCAGAAAAAGGTGAACAGTACAAGGTAGAACTCATCTCCGCTCTTGAAGATGGTTCCATTTCATTCTATACAAACGGAACATTTACTGATTTGTGCCGCGGACCACATATTCCTAACACTGGCGTTGTCAAGGCTATCAAACTGACTTCCGTTGCAGGTGCTTACTGGAGAGGTGACGAAAAGAACAAGATGCTTACCCGTATCTATGGTATTTCCTTCCCTAAAAAATCAATGTTGGATGAATACCTTGTTCTTTTGGAAGAGGCCAAAAAACGTGACCATAGAAAACTTGGTAAGGAACTTGAACTATTCACCTTCTCACAAAAAGTTGGAGCAGGACTTCCTCTATGGTTACCTAAGGGCGCTGAGCTACGCGATCGCCTTGAAAGATTCCTACGCAAGATTCAGAAGGAGTATGGATACAAGCCTGTAATTACGCCTCCTATTGGAAACAAGGACCTCTATGTAACATCTGGACACTATGCAAAATATGGACAGGATTCCTTCCGTCCTATCAAGACTCCAATCGAAGGTGAAGAGTATATGCTCAAACCAATGAACTGTCCTCACCACTGCGAAATATTCCGTAGCAAACCTCATTCGTATAAAGACCTGCCTGTAAGACTTGCAGAGTTCGGTACAGTGTGTCGCTATGAGCAGTCGGGAGAGCTTCACGGACTTACCCGCGTACGTGCCTTTACGCAGGACGATGCTCATATGTTTGTACGTCCAGATCAGTTGCTCGAAGAATTTGAAAAGGTAATTGATATTGTCCTTTACATATTCAAGACTCTGAAATTTGATAAATATGTTGCACAGGTTTCTCTGCGTGATAAGAACAATAAGACTAAGTACATAGGCTCTGATGAGAATTGGGAAAAGGCTGAAAATGCAATTATAACTGCAGCCAAGGAAAAGGGTCTCAACACTGTCATTGAATATGGTGAAGCAGCATTCTACGGCCCAAAACTTGATTTTATGGTCAAGGATGCAATTGGAAGAAGTTGGCAGTTGGGAACAATCCAGGTTGACTACAACTTGCCTGAAAGATTTGATCTTTCGTACAAAGGTAATGACGACAAACTCCACCGCCCTATTATGATTCACCGTGCGCCATTTGGCTCAATGGAGCGTTTTGTTGCCGTGCTTTTGGAGCATACTGCTGGAAAATTCCCTCTGTGGCTTACACCTGATCAGTGCGTCGTTCTACCTATTTCTGAAAAGTTCAATGACTATGCCCAAAAGGTGGTTCGTGAACTTGAAAAAGAGGATGTACGCGCCATTGTGGATGACCGAAACGAAAAAATTGGAAGAAAAATCCGTGATAATGAACTTAAGAGAATTCCTTACCTGCTAATTGTCGGTGAAAACGAATCTCTGAAAGGTACGGTTTCCGTACGTGCTCAGGGAGAAGGAGACAAAGGCGAAAAGACGATTGAGGAATTCAGCGAGTTCATCAAGGATTTGGTTTCCAAAGAAATAAGTGATTAATTTATAGATACTTAATGGCAGGTTTCAAACCATTTATCCCACGCCCGCAACAAAGTGCCGGTGGGCAGCAAGGTCAAGCTGACAAAACGACCAAAAAAGTTAACAACAGCAAGGATGACGGTAACCGGATTAATCGCGAGATAACAGCTCAGATGGTCCGCGTTGTCGGTGACAATGTCGAGCCGAATCTTGTAATTCCAACATACAAGGCCATTGCTATGGCCGAAGAAATGGAATTGGATTTGGTTGAAATCTCTGCTAGTGCCAATCCTCCTGTATGCCGTATTGTCGACTACCAAAAGTTTCTCTATCAGCAGAAAAAGAAACAGAAGGAGATCAAAGCAAAGCAGACAAAGATTGTTGTCAAGGAAATTCGTTTCGGGCCACAGACAGATGATCACGATTTCAATTTCAAACTCAAACATGCTGAGAACTTCCTCAAGGAAGGTGCGAAAGTCAAAGCGTTCGTATTCTTCAAAGGACGCAGTATTGTCTTCAAGGAGCAGGGAGAAATTCTTCTGTTGCGCTTTGCCACAGCTTTGGAAGAAATTGCAAAAGTTGAGGTAATGCCTATGCTTGAGGGAAAGAAAATGAATATGATTCTTGCGCCAAAAGGCAAGAAAAATTAAAAAATTATGGAGTATCCTGCGTGCAGGGTACTCCTTACTCATATGGTAAAGTATTCCCAAAACGACCTGCAGCAATTACATAATGTGCTGTATGAAATTCTTCGGGAGATTGCACGTGTGTGTGATGTCCTGAACATAGAATATTTTATCCAAGGAGGAAGCGCTATTGGAGCATTCTTCAACCATGGTATCGTTCCATGGGATGATGACATCGATGTCGGAATGACGCGTAAGAACTATAATCGTTTTCTAAAAGAAGCTCCAAAGATACTTCAGGACCAGTTTTTTTTGGAGTGGTTCGAAAGTGAAAAGGGTACCCCATTCTATTTTGCGAAACTCAAGCTTAACAATACACTTTTCGTAGAGGAACCATTCAAAGACTTATCCATACACCATGGAATATTCGTTGACATATTCCCATACGATAAGATTCCAGATAGCCCAGTTTTGGAACGTCTTCACCGCAATCTATCTCGCTTTTGGATTAATTGTTTCATAGGAAAGACAATCTGGATGTGGCGATGGGCAGCACAGTGTAAAATTGAAACGCCACTACCAAAATCGAAGGTAAATTGTTATATCCAACGTTTTGTTTCAAGCCTTCTTTCTAAACGGGCAATATACCATATCACGAACCTGACGCTAGGCATGTTTAATTGGTGCAACACAAAACGTGTAAACATTGTTCGCATGCCTAAAGACCAGTTCTTCATCTATCAGATTGAAAATCGTGAGAAAGTGGAATTCGGTCCACTTATGGTATATCTTCCATCCGACATTGAAAAATACCTAAGACATCACTACCCTAATCTACGACCTGTTTTGCCTGTGGAAGAACAGATAAATCATGCGCCGTATCGTTTGGAGTTCGAATCAAAGGAATCCCACGCATGAATAAGTTGCTTTCCGTTATTGTACCATGCTATAACATGGAGGCACATGTTGCTTCATGTCTAGAGTCCGTATTGGGGGATGAACGAATAGAAGTTATAGCCGTTAATGATGGTAGCACAGATTCTACAGCAACAATCATTGACGATTATGTCAAGAAATATCCAGAATCCTGCAGAATAATTAACAAGCCAAACGGCAACTATGGTTCGGCAATAAATGCGGGATTACATGAAGCTTTAGGAAAATATGTAAGGATTCTTGACGCCGATGATCACTTCCTTCGAAGTGGACTAAGTAGTTTTCTAGACATTCTTGAGCGCACTTCTGAGTGTGATATCATTCTATCTCCCTTTGTGCAACAAGGCAAAAGAACGGAAAAGATTTGGTTTGGCAAATACGGCAAAACTCCATTTACGATAAACAAGGTTCTACAATTCGATGAAGTACTCAAAGAAGGTTACATCGAATATTTTATGATGCACACCATCACATACCTTCGAAGCCTCCTTCAAAAAATTGATTATCACCAAACTGAAGGTATCTCCTATACAGACCAGCAGTGGGTCTTTTATCCACTGTTCCATCTTCGAACCATAATGTTTACTGATGTGTTCGTATATAGTTACACTCTTGGTCGTGAAGGGCAGACTATGGACACAAAAGTTCTCAACAAAAGTGTAGGACAACTAATGATTGTTACTGAGAAGATGGGCGAATACACGGATAGAAACATATCTATGCAACCTATAAGCTTAATTCGTAAGGAATTCCTGCTTGGACAAATTGCCCATCGCATGAGTGTCATTTTACGTCTGATATTGCTTGAAATGGATGACAACGCATTTCAAAGTTGCGATTTTCCACTAATACTACGTAAGCTGAAAGATTTGAAAGAGAGACTGCATATAAATAGACTAAAGGTTAGGGTGAACCCAGTGCTAAGATTCGACCTTTTGAAGTATTGGGAAAGACACGGAAGAAGACCCAGACGTTTAGTTCTTGGTACAATGCGTTTTTCGGATCGTGCAATGAAATATCTCTATAGCCTAATTTTTAGATAGCCCACCACCAATTAGTCACTATGTTTGTAATGTGAAACAACAAGGAACGCTGTTTAATTGGGGCTCTGCCCCAAACCCCGAGGTTTTAGGCATAGGACATCTCCAAAATATAAACAAAGGGACCTTGTGTTAGCAAGACCCCCACGACATTTTGTCGACGTCATACGGCTATTCCTCAGAGTCGCACCTCTGCGTTGCTCTTATGCTTCGCTCATACGTTACAAATGTACCGAATATATGAGTGCGAAAAAAAATAGTTGTAATTCATGAAGATTGATTATTTTTAGTGTTGATAAAGTAAATAGCCAATCTCTTTAATTACAACTATAAAAGCAATGCAAAGAAAAACAATTTCCTTCAATGGACAAACAATTTTTGTAGGAATTGACGTCCACCGAACTACATGGTCGGTCACTGTAATGGCAGACGGAGGTTACGTGAAAACATTTTCTCAACCAGCGTCTCCAAAAAAGCTCTTTGAAAATTTGACAAAAAATCACCCTGGTGCTAAGTACAGAGCTGCTTACGAAGCTGGTTTTACGGGGTACTCAACGTATTACAGCCTTACAGAACTTGGTGTTGAATGCATAATAGTCAATGCAGCAGACATACCATCTACGGATCGCGAGAGAAAATCTAAGACGGATGCCATTGATTCATTAAGATTATGCAGGTGCTTAAAAAATGGTGATCTTTCTGGTATATACATTATGCCCAAAGAATCTCTCGATGCCAGAGGAGTGTTAAGAGCAAGAAAAGTTTTTATCAATCAATTAAATGGCTATAAAATCAGGATAAAACATCTACTATACAATAATGGTGTTGGATATCCCAGTCGTTTTGAA
>JAGHTK010000163.1 GCA_018065435.1 Candidatus Alistipes equi | reverse complement strand
TCAGGACATACGCATGAGACAGTCCTACCAATTCCTCTGCCCCGTTCAGAAGTCATGCCACTTATGCTTTCAAAGTCAAGGGTGTATTTTTTATTTATGGCAATCTCTTTTCGAAGATATTTTGCACTTATTTCTTGATTCGAGACAAAACAGGTCTAGCCGGCAGTATTCACTGCCGGCCTTGAGGGTTGTGAGTTTTTACTTTCCTACTATTTTTTACTCAACTTTCGCTTTTTAGCCAAAAATAACGTCCTTTTTTTCAAAAGCGAAAGTTGAGTTTTTTAGTTGTAATTGTTAGGCACTTTTTCAATGCTGCAGGGTCAAGCATTATCAATGCCTGTTTCATCATGTCTTCAAATGCCCATCCAAACCCTTTTCGCATGCTTCTTTTGCTGATTCTTTCTTTTTTCTCAGTCATCTGCTGAATTCTGGAATATAGTGCCAGACACATTTTATTGATAATACTTTTATTTGCGACAGCGGTCTTGTCCGTAAGAGCCATCATATCTTCACCAAGAACTGTGTCAAGATTCCAATGCAATTTATTCTCGACGCTCCAGTGATTTCTTATTATCAGTGCTGCATCATTAACGTCTTTTAGACTAGTTAAGTAGTATCTTATCTCTTCATTTTCCTCGCCTGACAGATTCTTTATAGTATGTTTTTTGTAGTAAACTACCGCATTTACCTTTTTCCAGTCTGCGAAAACTGTCTTTTTTAGACTTGGTGTCAAAAGATAAAGATAGTATTCCCTTTCCTCCAATTGTCCATGGGCTATTTCCTTGTTATAACAATAGTCTTTTGTGCCATGTAGATTTTTCAGACGTTCTTCACTGAAAATGCTTATCGTAGTTTCATATAACGTCTTCTGATTTCCTTTTAGACCGAATAGGTAATCACCTTTCTTATCCGCGATTATTCCTGCAGTCTTAACCTGTGTATGCAAAGCATCCGCGCTGATGACAGTGTTTCTTAGATCCATCCCAGATAGTATCTTCTGTGCATGCGGAATCTCGTTGGTCTTCTCGTCTATTGGATCTGTTCTCAAACAGGTTTCATTATTGCATTCGTAGAAATTCAGTATCTGTCTTCTTTTCTGCTCACCATGCATGGTATCCTCCCTGCCAGTACTTCTCTCTTCTTTTCCATCTACACAAATATGAACCATTTTTGGCTTTGGGACTTTCATCACTTTCCGAAGTGTTGCATCACTACTCTCTATTGCACTAACGATAATTGTGTTTAAAATTTCCGAATCAATCAATCCTAGGATTCTTCGAAATGTATCATGGCTTGGTATGAGCTCCATCCCGAATATTTTCTTGTATAGTTTATGGTTATGTTTCCAAAAGATTTCATATTCGGTGCATGCGTCACTTCCACAAAGCGTTGCAAGGAATATCATGAGAATAAGACTGTCCAACGTATAGACTATTTTAGTTTTTTCTCTAATGTCCGGTATGTCATCAAAAATCTTGATAACCTTCATGTAAACTTTCTTAATTGCGCTAGGACTTACTTCTTTGAACTCAATATTATGAGTTTTTAATACTTCTCCTATCTGCATTCTGATTCCTGTAAATTCCATATCAGTCGTTATTTATTGTAAAACTTATTCCGTATTTAACTGCTAAGACCTGAAGATCTTCGGGTATATCTGATGTAAACCATTTACCATTTACATGTACTGCATAAACATTGGATGCAAGCTCCTTTATAATTTCATAATCATTACCATATTTCGTTTCCATTTTTGAACGAATCTGCATCTTGACTCTGGTTATAGTAGATTCTTGTACATGTCCAAGATGTTTTTCTATATCAATTTCTGGATATAGATGGCTAAGCCAACTTCCTGAAAATGACACCTTACTAACCTTGCCCTCCTCTTCCAATAGTGCACGAGAGTATATAACTCCTACATTCATATGCCTTTTTTTTAGGCTTGTTAACAATGTCTTACAACAATTGTCAGCAAGACACCAAAATCCATATCTGAGAACATCTATCCCTGGTTTTACAGGTGGTGACGATGGTATCAGTCCATCTTTCTCTGTTACTATTCCAATGTACTCATCACATTTAAAAACGGGATTCTTCTTTCCTGGTACGCGTTCTGAATGTCCTCGATATAAAGAATATCCTTTTTTCCCCTTCTTTACATAGACCCCTTTGGTCTTGTATTTCATCAACCAGTCCGGATATATTGGCATAGCTATATAGTATTAAGTGCGACTTGATACAAAGGTAGGTAAAAAAAACGGAAGCGCAATAGGGAACTGCACTTCCGAGGTAAAAAAGTTATCTTTTAAAATGTCAATCGAAACTATTGCAAACAGATAGTATTATCTCATGCGTATGTCCTGGTCTTTCATGGTGGTTTGGAGAAAGTTACAGATTGTCTGCAGATATTTCGGGGTTGGAGAAGGTAGGTGTTGAATGGTTACTATTATGCGGTGATCATGGTTGTGGCCATGAGAAAAAAATGTGTATCTTTACACAAATAAATATTTGACGTTTTTTCGGCGTCTATGAGCACAACTATTCAGATTGAGAGCCCGTATGGCATTTCGGGATTGGAGATTAACAGCTCAGATATGAAGTTAGGATATTAATGGACGGAAATTTTTCATTATACGAACCGGAAGAAGAATTCTTCAAGAAAGGAGGAAAAAGGTTAACACGATTGTTTATTTTTTTCTCAATTATAATCTGCGCCATTATTGTTCGTATGTTAATAGTGCAGAATAATGATTTATATCGGAATGCAGACGTAGTACTTACGGTTCGTTATGTGGAACAGATTCCGGAAAGGGGAACGATTTATTCCGATGACGGCAGGCAATTGGCGGTCACTATTCTTCGCTACTCGTTGTCCTTTGATCCGGATGCTCCCGGACTTATGGGAAAAGACAGTGTCTTCTTTCTGAGGAATGTAGACCATCTGGCCGGTACTCTCAGCAAATTCTATGGTGACAGGTCCAAATCGGAGTTTCTTGATTCTCTGATGAACAAGTTCAAGCATCGGCGGGATACCAGTAATGGTAAAAGAGTTGGCGGCATAACGGTTCCGCTAGGAAAAAAACTCTTTACTGCAGGGGAACTTTCGCAAATGAAGGCTGAAGACTCTCTTATATCGGCCAATGGTGTATTGTCCGGAATAGTTGCCGACAAAAAAACCACGCGTATATACCCTTATGGCAATCTTGCCAGACGTACTGTTGGATTCATTCGTGACAACAAACCGGTTACCGGACTTGAACTTTCCAAGAACGATTTTCTGAAAGGAAGGAACGGTGCTCGTCGCGCCGACCGAATTACAAGGAATGTCTGGCGTGATGTTTATGATCCTCTAAATGTTGATGCCGTGGACGGGCTGGATATGTATACAACACTGGATGTGGATCTGCAGGAATTTGTTGAGAATGCGCTGTGTGATCAGGTAAAAGAATATGGGGCGAAGTGGGGGACGGCTATAGTTATGGATGTCAAGACCGCCGATGTGAAGGCCATTGCTAACGTGACTAATGAATCTGGTAAAGTGGAAACTGAACGGCTGGACCACCAGTTCTACGCGCTGTCATCGCTTATGGAACCCGGTTCCACATTCAAGACGGTTGCACTGATGTCCATGATTGATGACAAACATATATCGCTCTCCGAAACCTTCAATACCGGGACAACAAGGGAAAAAATCGTTAACGGAGTCAAACACAGGGATGATCATGGTGTCGGTGTTGCTTCTGTTCAGACAATACTGGAAATGTCATCGAATATCGGTATGGCGATGATAGCGAACAAGTATTATGATAGAGATCGTAGCCGTTATATAGCAAATATTAAGAAAATCGGTATTTTCGATACTCTCAAGTTCGATATTGATGTAATCTCCCGTCCACGCTATCAGAATCCTGAAAAAAGAAGGCTATCCACACAGGATTTCCTCAAATCATCCTACGGCTACAGTGTTTCAATGTCTCCGATGCAAATCGCTGTGTTCTATAACGGAATCGCCAACGGAGGGGTTATGCTGAATCCCAGGATTGTAACCCATTTCAAGGATAAGAAGACCCAGCAGGTCGTTTATGAGTATCCTGTCAACGTGCTGAACCAGAAAATGTGTTCTGAAAATACTTTGTCGATGATCCGCAAATGTCTTGAAGGAGTTGTCACCCGGGGTACTGCTGCCTCCACGGTTGGAAAGGCGAAATTCAAATGTGCGGGAAAAACCGGTACTGCCAATATAGCGGACCAACGAGGGTATAACCCGTTGTTTTATTATGCGACTTTTGTCGGCTATTTTCCGGCTGACAATCCCCGCTACACCGTTTTTGTCTCAATGGAAACCCATCTGAAATACCCAAGGGAGAAAGTTCGTTCCGGAGCGCTCCTTTCTGGACCGGTATTTACGAAGATTGCAGACTATATATATGACAGGGAACAGGTAAGGTGTTCTGAGGGTTTGGATCCAGACGTAAAGGGAAAAAAACGTTATCTGCAGCCGCTTGCCGGAGAATCGAAAAAGATTGGACAGACTGCGGACCTTTTGGGATTGAATTTCGTAAATGTGCCGTCGGAGGCTGAATATTGCAGTGTCGACAGTACAGGAAATGTTCTGGATATCCATAATTCCGACAGTCTGCCTGATATTACCGGATTTGCTTTGTCTGATGCTTTGCAACTTCTTTATGATCGTGGTTTTTCAGTAACAGTCAAAGGTGAAGGCTCTGTCAGACGGGTCGAGTATAACGGAACTAATGTAAGATTATATTTGAAATGATAGGTAAAATTGAGATT
>JAGHTK010000001.1 GCA_018065435.1 Candidatus Alistipes equi | reverse complement strand
AACATACAACTTCCCCTGTTCCCTTATCTTCTGGAACTGATCAGTATCTACTGGGTATAGGAATTCACTCATTTTTATCTGTTCTAAATGTAGATTGTTTTTACTTGCAACCGCCTTTTGTGGTAGCATTGCAATAATACATAATTTTCTGCAATTCTAAGTCAGTTTCAATAAGTTTTCGAGGTTGTTTTGGTACTATTTTCTCAAAAAACCACCCACACAGTTATTAAAACAAAGGTGTAGTGGATTTTAATCTTTGGTGCTGAGTTACATGATTTCATTAATCTAGGTGTGAAAGAAAAGTTCGCAAATACTTTGTAATTGTTTTGATTCTCTATCATTTCTGCGAAGTACAGATGTGAATGTAGGTTGGAGGAAGGAACGAATCCATTATCACCTTTGTAAATACCGGATGCTTAACCAGATTGCCAGACTTTGATACAATACAACAAAAACAAAAAACATCATAGGATTATTCAATGTAATTTGAATCTCAAAGAAAAGTTACATGTAATATTACCTAGGCTTTTTCTTGCGTAAAGTACACTATTTCTGCGTAAGATATGGAAGGATATGGCGAAAAAAGGATCGAGTGCATTTATGCTAAACAATTACAGATATTCCCTAAAATATGCGCTCGTATTAACAAGTTCCGCTAAAGAGAACAGTTTCTGTGATTTCTTTAAGAAAGAGAATCATTCAAAGGATTTCCTTATGGAGAAACATCCCCGAGAATAAATCCGAGGAAGGCTCCTTACTAAAAATTCCATAAAGCGAAGAACCAGACCCTGACATCGATGCATAGAGTGCGCCCATTGTATATAAATCGTTCTTTATTTGAGCCAATTGCGGATACAACTGAAATACATTCGTTTCAAACGAATTCTTAAGCATATCCCTCCACTTTTCCTCAGGATAGGAAAGAATATCTCTTAAATGAGAGGCATTAGGAGTAAGAGGGACACCCATATAGGCTTCCTTTGTCGAAACAGCAAACGGAGGTTTTACAAGAAGAATCCATTTTCCTTTTAGAGCATCAACTTGTATATCTTCCATGACTTCTCCACGCGAGGTACAAAGGACTGGGCTATTTTTCACGAAGAAAGCCGTGTCGCTACCAAGTCTGGAAGCAAGTTCGATAAGTTCTTCGCTTGAAAGGGCGGTGCCGTAGATTTCATTGAGTCCCTTTAGTACATGGGTTGCATCACTAGAACCCGCGCCCAAACCCGCGCCGAATGGCACCTGTTTGTGAAGATGAATTTTAGCTCCAGGAATCGAAAATTCATTTCTGAAAACTTCATATGCCTTATAACAAAGATTCTTTTCCAAGGGACAATCAATTTGTATCCCAGATTGCGTAAAACTTAACCCACTCGAATGGCGTTCTATCTGAATAGTGTCATACAAATTATATAAAGGAACCATTACCGTTTCCAGATTATGATACCCATCCTCTCTTTTCGATAGTACGCTAAGTCCCAAATTAAATTTTGCGTTTGCCTTAAAAATCATGTCATGTATTTTTGCTCATCAAAGATAATCAAAACGCACATCTAAAAAAAAGTGAAGTCTTACTCAATTTATATTTCAATTCTTTAACTTTACGAATGCCAAATTACCATCTTATGAAAACAACCTTAAACACATTTTACTTAAAACCCGGACTTAAGTTCTGCAGCATAAGACTTGAGACGGGATTTGCAGCATCTTATGATTCCCCAGGATTGGAAGATCCAATATCATCGGGAAATAAAACTGATTGGTAACAAACAAAAAGGAAAAACATGAAAAAACTATTATTACTTTCATTGGCAGTCCTTTTTGCATGTTGCACAAAGGATTTGAACTTAACGCAGTTCACTATTAGAAACGGCGAATTCTACGCTTCAATTGAAGACACGCGCACCCATCTTGACAAAGAGCTTCTTACGCATTGGACAGAAGGTGACAAAATCACAATCTTCCTTGAAGGAACACCTTCCACATATCTCTTTCAGGGAAAGACAGGAGATAGAACGGGAACTTTTTCTGAACTAAAAGCCCCTGTTGGTCCTTCCCAGAACACATCAGCAGCACCTGTAGCTTTATACCCACAAAACGAACATGCAACCCAAGGCCAAGACGGCTCCGTGTCAGCCATACTTCCTAAGGAACAACTCTACGCCGAAAATTCCTATGGGCAGGATGCAAATACAATGCTAGCAACGGTTGATCTTTCTTCAAAAACGCTATCATTTAAAAATGTATGTGGTTTTCTAAAAGTAAATCTCTTTGCTCAGAACATTACTGTAAAAAATGTCACACTTGCAGGAAACAATGGTGAGAAACTTGCCGGTAAAGCAAACCTTTCATTCGACCAAAATAAGCTTCCAAAAGTGACGCTTTTGAGCGATGCGACAACAAGCATCACACTCAATGCGCCATCAGGCATAAAACTTGGTGAGAACTCTACAGAATCCACAGCATTTTTCTTTGCCGTTCCTCCTACTCACTTTACAGAGGGTTTCTCTTTGGAAATTGAGGACACTCAGGGCAACAAATACCTCAAAAAAACAACAAAGGATATAACAGTTGAGCGTAATGCCGTAGTTGACATGCGCGAATTCCTTGTAGGTGATCCTTCTACAAAGTATTCCTATACGAGTGCAAAGTGGGAATTCACCACGACGAATATGAAAAGTGCAGCCGACGCATGGATTAAAAACAATGTTGTCTATGCACACGAGGGAGAGTACAGTAACAAGGCCTACATCTCTACATTCAAAGGTGGGACAAACGAGCCGGAGCGCACGCTTGCCGATAGCCGACTTACCTTTGGGAAAATTGGTGAAAATGACGGTCTTCTTTTCACCGTTCCAACAGGTTTCGTAAAGGCTGGTTCGAACGTTGATTTCATGATTACTCTACGTGCAAACGCAAAGGACTCACCTAAGTACTGGGTATGTGAAATCTTTGATGGTGGCGAATGGAGAACGGCCTCAGAGGACCTTCTTGTAGCTAAGGAAGATCCATCGCTAAAGTATTCATTCCAAGTAAAATACTTCAGTTCTTCAAATTACACAACATTCCTGCAGACATTCACCACAACGCATGCTATCGAGGGAGATTTACTTGTAAGATGTCGCGCCGTAGGAAAGCTGAACAATGGTGGAGGAACCCTTACGCCATCTTCCCAAGGCACAATGTACATACCTGGTGCTACATACCGTTCCTGCTACATTGACATCTATCAGAACGCCATTGTAAAGGATGAAAAGGATGTACTTGTACTGGGCAACTCATTCACATACTATTTCGGCACTCCGTTTTTCTTGAAGGAAATAGCACGCTCACAAGGTCACCTTCTCAATATCCGTACCAACCTGAAGGGAGGTCAGACTTTTGCACAACACTCCGCCCTAGAACTTTCGAAGGAAGTAATGAACATCGGAGGATATGACATTGCTCTATTGCAAGACCAGTCTTGCCAGCATTCAAACTACTATAGCAACATAAAAGGCAACGCTTCAGTTCTTACGGATACAAAGGCAATTCTTTCAACCATAAAAGCAAAGTCTCCTTCTTGTCAGCCTATAATTGAGTGCACATGGTCATATGCAGGAAGTGATGGAACGTATATGGGATACAAGAGTTACGACGTATTTGACAAGGCTCTGCAGGGAGGAGCAAAACTGGTATGCCATGATACAAATTCATGGATGTCTCCTATTGGAATGGCATTCCAGAAGGCTCGTGCCGAAGGTATTAACGATTTGTTCTCTTCCGATAGCAAGCACCCTAACCGTAATGGTGCATACCTAAAGTCATGCGTAAACTATCTGATGATTTACAACACCGCTTTTGATTCGAACGTTCCTAACTGCGTAGTGGACAAGACCACAGCAGCAAAACTTCGCAAGATTGCAGAAGAAGTCGTTTTGGGTCATGTTGAAGAATATCGCACACCTGACATTTCGGATGTACATCCAGGAGATATCGATCCTGTAGATCCAGGAGACATCGTTGAAGGCGAAAGCGGAATCCGTACAAAGGAGCAGTTACTTTCGTTTGCAAAACTCGTTAACGTTGGAGGCAATATTTCATCCTACCAGAACGATGAAGGTGAAGTTGAACTTCTTGCAGATATTGACCTACAGGGTGTTGAATGGACTCCTATTGGCTCAGCAACAAGTTGTCCAGCCAATGTCAAGCAAGTTCCGCTCCAACCATTTATCGGTAAATTCAATGGTGGAGGTTTCAAGATAAAGAATCTAAACATATCCATAACCACGAACACTGTCAATGTCATGGGCTTTTTCGGTGCGACGCAGGATTGCCAGATAAAGAATCTTGTTTTTGAAAATGCTAAACTTGACTACACAGCAAAGGGCATCAGCACAGGTCATATCGCTATTGGAACGCTTATTGGCTATGCATATAATACAAAGGTTGAGAATGTCGATGTAAATGCAACCTTCACAGGTACTGCAACATCCACAGCCGAAAGAAATGTTGCAGTTGGAGGTATCATTGGTATTATTACCTCTCAGGGACAAGATCATCTATCCTCCATTATAGGTTGTACGTTCTCAGGTTCGATGACAAACGATATTGGAACGAAGTATTCAACATCGAATTCAGCAAATATCGCAGGAATTGTTTCCGAGGCTTCAGCTTCTGGACAATACGTTCTCATTAAGGATTGTATTAATAATGCAACGATTAATGTCAAAGCCCACAAGGCTGCAGGTATAATAACGCAATCGTTCTTCTGCAATATCGAGAGCTGTATTAACAATGGAGACATAACAATCAGTCACTCCGCAAATAAAGCTGGAACAACAGCCGGAACACGTACAGGAGGAATCATGTCTTACTGCTCAACAACGAGTGCGAACAATTCATATCTGAAAGGTTGCGTCAACAACGCAACAATCACTTCGCTTGAAAGTGGCAGTGCTGTAGGAGGTATTGTAGGTTTGATGCGTTGTTACAAACTTATCGACTGCAAAAACCGCGGTGATATAATTTGCAACGATGCGGACCCTCACGGACTGCTTGTAGGAAGTGTCACTAGTGCCACTGTCAACTCCACAGTAACGAATTGTTATTTACGAGGAACAATTTCAACGAAGACTGACAAATCAGATGCAAAGGCTGCAACAGCCGAAAATTATCTTGAACAGGGTGTAGGTATAACGCTTGCAAGCGGCGTATCGCTCCCTACATGGACCTCTGAGAATGTTCACTTCCTTACGGAATAAGACCTTAACATACCTTAAAACCGGCTTTCAATATGATTGCCGGTTTTTTTGCGCCTTGTAAAGATTCCAAATCAAGTTCATTCCCTTAAAGAGGTTGTTTAACTGGTTCTGTTTACAGCGTATTTAAGAAGGTTTACATTCGTTTACCGATTCAAGTGATTTTCTTTTCATTAGTTCGCTCTAGCAGGTGACTTACAACCTAGGAATACTCGAATGAAAGTTCTTATTCGAATTACAGGCAATTAAAATTGAACAAAATAATTTTTCTTTACCGAAATAATTGACTAAAATTTGCAATAAGAAACCCAACTACGTTTCACGAAAAGTTAATTTGCAAAAAAAAAGTTTTAATATGAGAAGATTATTACTAAGTATTTGTTCACTATGTGCTTTTGTTGTTACGGCTCAGGGCGAAACACCACTTACTGATACAAATCTTCAAATTCAATACGATTTTGGTAAGGATCGTCGTTTAGTTACAGCGACCTTTGAAATGTTTCATCCAGATGCCTGGGGAAATACATTCTTTTTTGTCGATGTAGATTTCAATTTCAGAAATGAAGCCAATCGCAATATCGGTCCAAGTGGAACCTATCTTGAAATTGCCCGATGTCTGAATTTCTGGCAAAAATCCGCTGCAAAAGATCTGAGTCTGCAAGTCGAATATAATGGTGGACTTGGTGCAATGTTTGGAGGGTATACTATCAATCACGCTTTTCTTGCAGGTGTCAATTACTGTTTGCACAATTCCGATTATACAAAAACATTTAACATGGTTGTCCTGTATAAAAAGTTCATAGGATTAAAACAAAATGTTCCAATGCAGTTCACTATAGTTTGGGGATTGAAAGATCTTTTTGGATTAAAAGGACTGTCTTTCTCCGGCTATGGAGACATTTGGTGGGAAGGAAACACTACTATTTTCCAGTCAGAACCGCAATTGTGGTATTGCATCGGACAATTTTTTCACTGTTCACACTTAAATATAGGAGGCGAACTGGAGATTTCAGCCAACTTTGCAAACGATCGTGGCTGGAGGTGTAGACCATGTCTGGGAGCAAAATGGGTCTTTTAGTTCCTACAAAAAACACCTTAGCAACAAAATAAATTCTAAGCCAAGTGCAACATTCGTTCGAAAGATTTTTAGAAAAACCGGTATCTTTGTACAAAACAAAATTACATATGAGACGCATACTTGTAAGTTTATCTGCACTACTTCTCACGTTTTACACTTCCTATGCTTCGGATAAAGTTTTCCCGGAAATTCAAGCGCACCGCGGAGGAGCTGGCTTATATCCTGAAAATACGATAGATGCAATGCTAAATGCCATACGTCTGGGTATTACAGTGCTTGAAATGGATGTCCAATTCTCAAAAGATGGTGTAGCAGTTGTATCACACGATGCATACTTTCATTACCGCTACTCTACCCGACCAGATGGAACGGCGGTTGAGAAAAATGACAAGAAGCACTTTTTATATCGTATGAACTACGATGATATTGAAAAATGGGACGTAGGGAAACGTAAAAGTGAGGCATGGCCTAAGAAAAAATGTATTCCAGCATCAAAACCAAAACTGGAAGAACTTTTAGAGAAATGCGAGAATGCGGCTAAAAAGAAGGGATTCACTCTTACGTATAGCGTTGAACTTAAAAGCAGGGCTGGAAAATACGAAGGTAAACTTTGGCCTGAGTATCGTATATATGTTGATCGTACGGTGGAGATCTTTTCACAAAAGGGTCTTCTTGACAGGGTTCGTCTGCAGAGTTTCGATATAAGAGCCCTGGAATATCTGCATGAAAAGCACCCTGATGTTCAAACCGTATATCTTGTAAAGACAAATAAGGAGGATTCCATGGAGGAAGTCCTTTCAAGACTTTCGTTCACTCCTACATGGTTCTCTGCACAATATCTCGACAAGCAAATCGTTCAAAAAGCACACCTTAAGGGTATGAAGGTTATCCCTTGGGGCATGAATAGTCCAGAAAGATTTTTGGAAATTCTGGATATGGGTGCCGATGCGATGATGACTAACTATCCAAATTTGGCACTTAAATGGAAGAAGGCCTATCTTAGTGGCAAGAAGGTAAAATAGATTGTTCTATATGGGCAATAACTTAAAAGAGAGTCTGGAAAAATATTTCGGGTATTCCACCTTCAGGGAATGCCAGGAAGAAATCATTACATCCGTACTCGAAGGACGTGACACACTGGCGCTACTTCCAACGGGCGCAGGCAAGTCGCTTACTTATCAATTGCCAACGCTTCACACCTTGGGGCTATGTCTTGTCGTAACGCCTTTGATTGCCCTTATGAAAGATCAGGCAGATTCTCTGCGCCGAAAATGTATCAGAGCCGAAGTGATAAATTCAACGCTCAACGAAAGGGACATCGACCGGGTACTTGACAATTGCATATGGGGAGATGTTAGATTTTTATATGTATCTCCAGAAAGACTTTCAACACCCATTTTCAAAGAGCGCTTCAAACGAATGCCCGTAACGCTCATTGCAGTGGATGAAGCGCACTGCATTTCACAATGGGGATACGACTTTAGACCTTCATACCTCTCTATTGCGCAGATTCGGGAGCTGCATAAAGATGTGCCTGTGCTTGCTCTTACGGCATCCGCCACGAAAAAAGTCCGTGATGACATCAAAAAAAATCTATGTTTCAGGGATGGATGCCACGAAATGCTTGCTTCCTTTCGAAGAGAAAACTTATCGTTCTGCGTAAGAATATGCAAAAATAAGGATGAGATGTTGCTTCGCGTTTTAGAAGGAGTACCGGGAGCTGCGATAGTTTACACTTGTTCAAGAAACAGAACTGAAAAGATAGCTCAGTTTCTTCATGACATAGGAATCGAAGCCGGATACTACCATGCAGGTCTTTCCCCTGAAAAAAGGGCCTTCCAGCAGCAACAGTGGATGGAAGGAAAGAAGCGAGTAATGGTTGCAACAAGTGCATTCGGTATGGGAATCGATCGAGGGGATGTAAGGTGCGTTATACACTATGACGTTCCATCTTCACTGGAAGAGTACTACCAGCAGGCCGGTCGTGCGGGTCGTGACAGAAAGAAGAGCTATGCCGTGCTTCTTAGTTATGAAAATGAAACCGAGATGCTCGTTCGAAAAGCCAGGGGATGCTTTCCTAAAAGGGAAGAAATCAAGCAAATATACTGCCTTATATGTGAATATCTTGGCATTGCGTACGAAGATGCAAAGGGTGAGAGTTTTCCTTTTTCAATCGAAGGCTTCGCTTCGAAATACCATATAAGTTACTCTGTGATTCGTTCTGCGATTGAAATACTTACGCTTAACGGATATATCTACTATGAAGGAGGACGCCCCAAACACCCCCACATACGTTTTTTAATAGATCGTGGCTCATTGTATCGTTTTACCCATACCGAGCAGGAAGAGAACGTTTTGGAAATGTTGATGCGAAACTATGAAGGCATCTTTACAGATTTTCAGGAAGTGGACACAGAGTTTCTTTCAAAAAAGTGCTCCATTACGCTTCACACTCTGATGGATATCCTAAGTAAAATGTGGAAGACGGGAATTATCCGCTACATTCCTTCAACGGATGAAGATTCTATCTTTTTTGCTGAAGAGCGTCTTCGCTCGGAAGATCTTTTCATCAGTCATGAAACCTTTGAAAAACGTCTCGAAGGGGAACTTCAAAACATCTCAGAAGTCGAAAGATACATCCATGAAAAAGGATGTCGCAGTCTCTTTTTCGAAAAGTATTTCGGTAAAGAGGAAGATAAAGAATGTAAAATCTGTGACAGGTGCATAGAAAACAAAAGAAGTAAAAAGTAAAAAAACTCAACGCTCAAGCAGCACATTTTCTGTCAATTATAACCCTTACGAAATACACACTTACGCTCATACTTCGAAAGTCAAAAGTTCGAGAAGAAAGAATGATATCTTAGGCATAAAGAAAAACACCAGTAGTCGAAGGAATGTCATTTTGACTCATTTTTTTTAACAAATTACGTAAAAGTCTTATGTAGTTTGCATAACGGCTATTTTTACCTATAAAAAGCCATAATTTTTCATCAAAAAGCCTACTTAAAATTGCTTAGAATCGAAATTTGGGTTATATTTGTGTGATATAGGCTATGTGCCAAAAAGCAATAAAAAAAAATTTTACAATGTTAACAGAAGAAGAAAAAAATGCCGGTCTAGTAGGCAGGATTGACCAGGTCAATATCGAGGACCAGATGAAATCTGCCTATATAGACTATTCAATGTCTGTGATTGTATCACGTGCCTTACCTGACGTGCGCGATGGTCTGAAACCGGTTCACCGCAGAATTCTATACGATATGAATTCTGAGTTAAACCTCTACTCGGACAAGCCTACAAGAAAGTCAGCTCGTATCGTCGGTGATGTACTCGGTAAGTTCCACCCACATGGAGATTCATCAGTATATGATGCAATGTGTCGTCTAGCACAAAGCTGGTCGATGCGATATCCTTTGGTGGATGGACAGGGAAACTTCGGTTCAATGGATGGTGACAGCCCTGCTGCCATGCGTTACACCGAGGCTCGTATGGAAAAAATCACGGACGAAGTGATGGCCGACATCGACAAAGATACGATAGATTGGACACTGAACTTTGATGAAACCACAAAGGAACCTACTGTTCTTCCAACGAAGATTCCATTACTTCTAGTAAATGGAGCATCAGGAATTGCTGTTGGTATGGCTACGAACATGGCTCCGCACAACCTGGGAGAAGTCATTGATGCTTGCGCGGCATACATTGATAACAGGGAATGCTCCGTTGAGGATCTGATGCACTTTGTAAAAGCACCAGATTTTCCGACAGGCGGTATAATTTACGGATATGAAGGCGTAAAGAATGCCATGCTAACGGGTCGCGGAAGAGTTGTCATTCGTGCTCGCCACGAGTTTGAGACCCTTCCAAACGGCAGAGAGCTTATCGTTCTTACTGAAATTCCGTATATGGTCAACAAGAGTGACATGATAAAGCATATCGCAGATTTGGTCAAGGACGGAAAGATTGAAGGTATATCGGATATAAACGATGAATCCGATCGTCACGGAATACGTGTTGTAATTCATCTAAAGCAGGATGCTAACGCAAACGTGGTTCTTAATTCATTGTTTAAGTACTCCGAAGTACAGTCATCCTTCTCGGTAAACAACATCGCTCTTGTAAATGGACGTCCAAAACTTTTGAATCTGAAGGACCTCATATCGAATTTCGTAAACTTCCGCCACGATGTCGTTATACGCAGAAGTCAATTCGAATTGCGTAAGGCACAAGAAAGACTTCACATTGTAGAAGGACTTCTTATCGCACAGGACAACATTGACGAAGTTGTATCAATCATCCGCCATTCGGCAACAATCGAGATTGCAAAACAGACGCTCTCCGCAAAGTTCGGACTAACGGATGTGCAGACCAGTGCGATTGTTGAAATGAGACTACGTTCTCTAGTTGGACTTGAACGCGAAAAACTCCTTCAGGAAAAGAATGACCTAGTAGAAAAGATAAATTATCTTGAACAGGTTCTTACGAACGAAGATATGCAGTTCTCAATTGTCAAAGATGAACTTCTTGAAATAAAAGAGAAATACGCAGACGAACGTCGTTCAGAAATCAAATACGCAGCAGAAGAATTCTCGGCAGAGGATTTCTATGCAGATGATGATATGGTAATAACCATTTCACATCTGGGTTACATCAAGCGTACGCCACTGAATGAATACCGCGAACAGAACCGCGGAGGAAAGGGCATGAAGGGAAGTACAACACGCGACGAAGATTTCATTGAGCATATCTACGTTGCAACAATGCACAACACAATGATGCTCTTTACGGAATTAGGCTACTGTCATTGGCTTAAGGTTTATGACATCCCAGAAGGAGCAAGAGCCTCGAAAGGTCGTGCTATCCAGAATGTCATTCAAATCGAACCAGGTGACAAAGTCAAGGCCTACATAAACTGCAAACGTCTTTCGGACCAAGAATATACCGATTCGAACTACATCGTAATGTGTACGAAAAATGGTACGATAAAGAAGACTCTCCTTACGGCTTACTCTAACGTAAGACAGAAAGGAATCCGTGCCATTAACATCGCTCCTGGAGATGAACTTATCAATGCATGTCTTACATCCGGCAACGCACAGATGATGATGGCTACGAAAGATGGTAAGGCAATCCGTTTCAATGAGCAGCTCGTTCGTCCAATGGGACGTGTCAGCACCGGTGTACGAGGCATTAATATCGAAGAGGACAACGCCGTAATAGGAATGCTTTGCATCGAACCAGATAGCGGACTTGACGTATTGGTTCTTTCTGCTAATGGTTACGGAAAGCGTACTGATATTGACGAATATCGCGAACAGAATCGTGGAGGAAAAGGTGTAAAGACAATCAACATCACCGATAAGACCGGAGTTCTTTCATGCTTTGAAGCTGTGAACGATAGTATGGATCTTATGATTATTACTACGGCTGGACTTACGATACGCACCGGTATGGATGGCATTAAAAAGTCCGGACGAAATACTCAGGGTGTAAAGATTATAACGCTCAAAGAAGGAGACTCAATCGCATCCATCGCGCTTGCACCAAAGAGTGAAAACGAAGATGAAACCATGGAGGCAAATACTCAGGAAGAGGCCACCAAAAGTGAAAATGAAAATACAACGATTGAACAAATAAACGAACAATAAATCTTATTAACATGAAAAAGTTAATGTTACTCGTGGCTTTACTAATGGTAGTATCGATGCCATTGGCCACAGCTCAGAAGATTAATGAGAAAGCATTTATCGCAAAAATTGAAAAGGCTGATGTTGATTCAAAGGATGCAAAGAAAAGTCTTAAAGCTGCTACATGGCTAAACCGTGCAAAAGTTTACGCTGAAGCAATTATGGAGCCTACAAAGCCTCTTTTCATTAACCTGGGTGAAGACATGATCCAGATGATGATGGGTGGCGAACCTTTGGAAGTTAAGGCTGGACCAAAGGGAGAAAACATTCTTGTTTACGAATGGGCAAACATCTACACTCGTAATCGTAAGGTTATAGGTTGGGAACAAAGAAAGGAAATTGCATCTGATATGTTCGATGCTGCAAATGAATCTTTGAAGAAGGCTTATGAATTGGATGCTAAACTTGCTGAAAAAATCAAGCAGCTTGCAGACCAGTTAATTAACTTCTTCTCATTGAAAGGAAGTGCAAACATCGAAATTCAGAAGTACAAAGACGGAGCTGACTCTTACATCGCTGCTGCTACCCTACAGGAGATTCCTATCTACTCTAAGGTTGATCCGCAGTACTATTTCTTTGCAGGACAACTTCTCGCCTTTATCGGTCAGGAAGATGCAAGCCACTTCAAGGATGGTCAGAAATACCTTGAAAAGGCAAAGGAACTTGGATACAATGATGCAAATGGTAATATATACTATTTCCTCTTCCACTGCTACTATGGACAGAAGGACATCGACAAGGCAAATATTCTTAAGGCTAAAGACATCCTCTTGGAAGGAATTGCTAAGTACCCAAAGAACGATAGAATTCTTGATGGTTTGATGTCTTTGTATACTTCAGAGGATGGTGTAGGTGATCCTAAGGAACTTGTAGAACTCATTGACAAAGCAATTGCAGATAATCCTGACAACGTAGATTTGTGGTTCGGTCGTGGACGTGTATTCTTCAAGATTAAGGATTATGATGAGTGCATCACCTGCTTCAAGAAGATTGATGAACTTAAGCCAAATGACTATGACACGAACTTCTATCTTGGATACTTCCTCATTGCAAAGGGTGACAACATCAACCGCGAATTTAACGCCAAGGTTGAAAGCATCCAGAGCCAGGAAGAGTATGAAAAGGAAAGAAAGAAGGTTGTTGATGCTTATATGAAGGCTGTTCCTTATTTCGAGAAGGCACATTCACTAAAGCCTGATAATGTTGAGTGCGCTCAGTCATTGAAGGAGCTTTGCTTCAGAGTACGTACAGAACCTGGAATGATGGAGAAATACAACAAGTATAACGATGAGTACAAGAAACTAAAGGGCGAATGATCTTATAATAAAAGTAAATGGCGGACCTTCGGGTCCGTTTTTTTTGCATATAAGTCATATGCCTAAGATGTTCGTTAGAGTGTGCAAACGTTCAAAGTTATTCAGATCATGTTTCCTGAGAACATTTTTTACAGATATGAAATTTACAAATTCCCGATGTGTTGTAAAAAAAGGTAATATTTTATAGATGAATCGTTTCTAAAGGAAAATGCTTTAGAATGGCATTATAATAAGTTTTCACTATTTAGAGTGAGCATTGTTAAAATTTGTAGGTCTAAGTTATTAAACGAAAGCACTTGACTCATGGTTGAAATGCTTTTATATGTATACACTTACTTTTATATATACCTTCAAAACGAAAAATATCAGAACCGACCAGATTTAAGAACGCGGGCAAATCGCTTAGCAATTTCAATAGCATAAAAAAACTTTCACCGGTTAAGACAAAGGAATTTAGATAAGATGATTCAAACATGGTCTTAGACGTATTTATAAGAAGCATCGGTATATATACAAAATTTAAGAAGGTGTAAGGGTAATTAAAGCGGCTGTAAAGAAATAAAGATGTAACTATGATTATATAGGTATGCCAGTTGTTGCTCTGGTTGCCTTCTGACTAAAAAAAATGCCAGGGTCAAAAGAATAGATCAAACACGTGTAGTCTTTCAAAGACGTTCGTAACAGAAGAATAAAGAAGGGGAGCCAATTGGCTCCCCATCAAATTTGGAAGATGAATTACTATTCTAAGTCACCACCATAAATATTACCCTGATGGATAGTTGTATTCCAATTAGAAACATCAAGTTGACCTGAATTAGAGCAATCTGTGAAGATTACAGATGTACTCTTTCTGTATCCAAGGATACCTGCTATGTAACTATCTGTAGAACTTGATGTAGTTGCAGCAGCATCCAAAGCAGTTACCTTACCTGTATTTGTACAGTTCGTAACGTTAGAAGCCGTTGTCATGTCACCAACAACACCACCAAGGTTTACATATCTCTTAGCATTTGCACAAACACCATTATCAAATGTTACATCAGCTGAATTAGAGCAATCAACTACGTCGCATGTTGTACCACCTAATACACCACCTACGTGATTAGATGCTTCAGGCATACGTGCAATGAAAGACTTAGCCCTATTGTGGCAGTTGCTTACCTTACCTGTTGCATAACCAATAACACCAGCGAAATATGAGTTAGGAGTTTGTGTTACAGAGTTAGGAGTGAGTTCAAGGTTAGCATCATTTTCAAAGTTCTCGAACAAATTCTTATTAGTGCCTCCAGAATAAGGTCCAACCTTTCCGATACAACCTGCCCATGCGGAAGAAGAAGTATTTGCAGATCCACGGTTTCCTGCAGTACCACCAGCGTAATTACCCTTAATAGTAATTGTTCCGTGGTTCTTTCCGTTTGCTGCACTTATTGATACATAACCTGCGATACCACCTACGTTCGCGTTTGTCCATGTTGCATCTGCTGTACCCATTCTGTTATCCTGAAGAATGTTACCAAAGTTCTCAACATTTGTAATAGTACCTTCAACGTACGCTACAACACCACCGATATTAGGATATGCACCTGAGCCACCACTCAAATAAGTAAAAGTAACATTACCTTTGTTCACGCAGTTGTCAAGAATTCCATAGTTTCCTGGAGTAGACTTGGCAGCAGGAGTACCTCCACAAACTCCAGCTACGAAGAAGTAGCAAGCTGTACCGATAGTTAAAGATATTTCACCCTCATTAGAACAATTCTGAACATGGACTACCTCCTTGCTTCCGGAGTATTGACCAATGACACCTCCAAATGTATGGAATGTACCAGAAGTAGGAGCTTTTATAGTAAGAGTACGGCTACCTGTATTCTTACAGTTCTGAACAAGACCTGAAGATGAACCAACAATTGCTCCGAAATTCATTTCAAGTTTTGGAAGAGATTCAAGAGTTACATCAAAATTATAATTTGAAACGCAGTTGTCAATAACACCAGCATTCGTATTTGCAACCAAACCGAAGCTTCTTGCTACAGTAGGAACTGCATATTCAACGTGAATTGAATTAGGAATAGTGATATCTTTAACAAGACCAGTTGAAGTAACATTATTTATGAGAGCATCCATCATTGATATTCCGTCAGGAGTAAAGTTCGAAACAGTACCAGTAACAGAATTGATAACAGGAACCTCCATGTTGCTAGACTTCAAAGTTACATCCGATAGCGTTCCTTGAACTTCCTCGATAAGTGGAAGAGTACCAGGGAGAGCGGAGAATGTACCATTTGAAATCGAACCAACAAGTGTCTTAACGAAAGTATTCGAGAGGTTGGAGATTGTGCATCCGCCAAGATCAAGATCAGCATTGAATGAAGTTACAGGATCAAGAATGAGAGTAGAGCAATCAATATCCTTTGAAATATGAACCTTGCCATCTTCACCCTTGAAGCGGTTAAATCTTCCGTTCTCAACAGCCTTAACAAAGCTTTCGAAGAGTTCTGGAGTATCAATAGACTCAACCTTAACTTCAACATACTTAATTTCGTTTAGTGTAGATTCCTGTCCAGCACGTACTTCAGCAGGTTCTGTTTGGAAAGTATCAGTTGCCTGGTCAGTAGTGATTTCTACCAAAAGGCCATTCGAAATAGCAGTTGCTGGAACAACAGCCTTCAAATAAAGTGTCTGACCCATAGGAACCAATACTCCAAGTTCATTTTGCAAAGTAAGAGATTCAGAAGTATTTACAGCTCGCAAAGTGTGATTCTTGTAGTTTACATTGAACTTACCTGAAAGAGACTCACCATTTACAGAAGTAAGAACAACTTTGTATACTGTAAGATCAGAACTTTCATATCCGTTAGTAATAGGAATAGTAAGTATACCGCATACATTGTGAAGTGTAATATCTGTTGTGGAAGAATAACCTACCATTGCAAGAGATGTTCTATCGTACTCATTATTTATAAGTGGCTGATCAGGATAGAAACGAAGTGAACCTGTAGTAGAATACAGATAAGAAGGATAGAATGCTGAATAAGGATAAGCAACATTTGCGAAATCGAATGAAGCAGTTGATGCTCCAGCATAATCATCAGCAGTATTTGTTGAGATTGTTCCGTTAACAACAAGCTTATCAGAAGGATTCCATTTAATCATTTCGTCAGCAATCGTTACAGAAAGTGTTGCAGGTTGCTTGTTAACAATCTTATGTTCGATAGTCTGTGCAACAAACTCCTCTGCTTCAACAATTGTTACATCCTCAGTAGTAGTAACAACATATTTACGATTCTGAGTATCAGTAAGAACGAACTCAAAACCACCAGTGTATACGCCTACAGGCAAAGAGAACTTGAAGTTAACTGGAGCGCCCTTTGAAATTGCAACGCCTTCGCCACATGCGAGCTGTACAGAATTCACAGTCACATCAGGAGTAATCAGAATTCCTTCGTTGAGATACTTTATCTCAAATGTTCCAGCAAGAGCAGCATTTGCATCGTTAGATGTAAGCTCGATGTTCTTGATAAGAACCGTTTCCTCACTCTGTGAAGCCTCAAGAACTACAGGAACAGTGAAAACGCCATTGAACTGACGAATCTCCATTTCTGCACGCTCAACCTTCTCATCATCGCCTTCGTTTTTCGGAAGGAACTCCCAAGCACAACCATAGCGTACAAAGCAACTACGATCGAAAGAATCTGCCTGGTAAAGTTGTGTATCCTCCAAAGAGAATGAAGAAAGTCCACTCAAAGCCGTTGAAGGACAAATCAAAACTACAGGAGCTTCAACATCAGATACTACGAAAGTGTACTCGGAAGTGCGATTGGCTTCAACGAGCGCCTTTTCCTTTCCATTGATAACAACTTCATCTCCTGCCTCCCAGAAAATGTTGTCGTAAGGAATCGTAGCCTTTACATAAACTGTAGTCTCACCTACGGGAATTGGCTTTGGATCGACTTCGTTATTGTCTGAGCAACCTATTAAAAACATAGGTAGCAGAAGACTGATAAAAAGTAAACTTTTTTTCATTGTAATATGTTTTAGGTTTTTAAAAATTATTCCGAACACGAAATTAAAAAATATATTCATCATTTACCAATGATTTCAATCATTTTTTACACAAAAAAAACAACTTTCATACATTATTAAACAAAAAAGCCTGTTTTTGAAGGAAATTCTGCCTGAATCGACCCGGCGAGACACCTTCAAGACGTCGAAAGAACTGTCCAAAATAGGAAGGACTGCTAAAGAGAAGTTCCTCGGAAATTTTCAATGGAGATAAATTTGTATTCAGTAACAGAAACTCCGTCTGAAGAAGAAGCGCACGCTCAAGCCAACGTTTCGCAGTCCATGAGGAGCAAAGAAGCGAAATTTTACCGAGATGTTTTTCGGTAACATTAAGCTTCGATGCGTAAAAATCTAAACTATGTTCCTTTACACAATTTTGCCCAAGAAGCTCGATAAAGCGAAGAAACTTATCATACATTTTTCCATGTTGAGAAGTATTCGATTGATTACCTTCTACGGAGAAAGTGGCATCGAAATAAAACGAGGAGCAAAGAGCATCCACGAAAGATTCACTAAAAGAGCGGGAAAGAGCGAGGGAATTGAAATCAATACTATCGAAAACATTTCCAGACAAGCAACCGAAGTGTTTTGTAAGGTGTATCGAAGAAAGCCTCGAATCAAATAGTGGAAAGGATTTATTTTTATTAAAAACGCCTTCTGATGTCGTATCAGGCAGAATAATCTTAAATGAGCACTCATCAAAAATGGCGAGTTTTAAAACCGCAGGAGGTGAAATTATATACTGTTTTGGAAAAAGGGATGAAGCTAAAATATGGGTAGTTATTTCAATGTGTCCTTTCTCGCAAAGAAGAACAAAAGAAGATTTCAGACGAAGCGGAAGTAGTTCGAAAGGGTACGATTCAAAAGAGCCTATACTATACGAACGAATCTGAATATGGGCCAGATCTACGGCCCCATCCAGAAATCGTTCCAAAGAGGAACCACAGGAAAAATCACCATTTATTGCCATTGATACAAACCCATCTTTTTGCTTAGTTGCAAATATATAAAAATATTACTTTTTCTACATAAAGCATAAGCAAAAAAAGCGCGAATTTATCGCGCAATCAACACATTCCAAACTATCTTACTTAAAAGGAGAGTTTGGCTCCCTGGACATGACCATATAGAACATTTTATCCAGAAAACCCGGAGCAAATTTCTTCACAATAAAAGTTGCCCAGCCCTCTTTTTCCATAAGAGAAAGACGCCTGCGTCGAATGATATCCTTCGCAACGATCATTGCAACTTGCTCAGGCTGCATCATTTCGCCTTCCGTACGAGGAGTTTGTCCCTGCGCCGAGCCATCGGCCGTAAGAGCTGAAAAACGAACATTCGAAGCAGTAAATCCAGGACAGGCAATCATTACATGAAGTCCCTTTTTGAGATTCTCTATTCTTAAGGTTTCCAGAAAACCGGTCATTGCAAACTTCGAAGCAGAGTACCCTGTACGTCCTGGCAGTCCGTGTAGACCAGCAACAGAGGAGATACCCACAATTGTACCCTGGGAACGTTGCAAATATGGCAAAGCATACTTACAGCAATTTACCGTTCCCCAAAAGTTAACATCCATCAAACGATGAAGAACACTAAGTTCTACATCATCAAAAATCGCACGCATCGAAAGGCCCGCATTACAAATCAATATATCGATTCTTCCATATAAAGATACCGCATAGTCAATCAAAGCTCGGCAATCCTTTTCACGTGTCACATCCGTAACGTGATATACAGCATCATGCCCCATATCAAAAAGTTCACGACAAATTTCGCGGAGACGTTCCTCATTACGTGCTGCCAAAACAACCTTTGCTCCAAACTGAGAGTAAAGTTTTGCCATTGCCTGACCGATACCTGAACTAGCCCCGGTAACGATAACAACCTTATTACTGAAAAAATTATGGATTCTTTTCTTGAGCATGATTAAAAATAATTAAAAACTTTTAGAGTGTCATAAGCAAAATATACATTTTCGGGAAGCCTTTCGGAGGCCCACGTATGAGTTCCAATCTCGTGACTCATATGCGTAAGATAGGCTTTTTGAGGCGAGACACGCGATATGAGTTCAAGTGCTTCCGAAACTGAAAAATGAGAGTCGTGCGAAGAGAATCGTAAGGCATTTACAACAAGTGTTGAAACACCCTTTAGTTTTTCCACTTCAGTCTCTGCGATTGACTTAAAATCCGTCAGATATGCAATAGGTCCAATACGAAAACCAGTAACCGAAAAAATAGAATGTGTCCCCTGTATTGGAATGATTTCAACGCCTTCTATAGTAAAGGAAGATGAAGGGATTTCATGAAGCGAAATCAATGGCACACCCCTGTAACGAACATTCGAAAATGCATAGTCATAATCCTTACGAACACACTCTATCGTATCTTTTTTAGCGTATATATCAATATTTTGAATCCGTTGCGGATAATTGACATAATTCAAAGCTCTCACGTCATCTATCCCACCGATATGATCCTTGTGAAAATGTGTAAGAAGAATGGCCGTAATAGAGTCTACTCCCTCACGAAGCATTTGCATACGAAAATCAGGACCAGCATCTATAATAAAACGTTTGCCTGAGGTCTCTATCATTGCAGAAGTACGCAATCGCTTATCTTTTGAATCCGTTGAAGTACAGACCGGACAACGACATCCAATTACAGGAACCCCCTGAGATGTGCCCGTACCTAAAAAAGTAAGAACAATTTCACGATTGAGATTAGGTAATAACATAAAAAGACATCGGCTTACTCAATGCAAACTTACATAATTTTTAAGATTATATTCAAGAGAGCTTCTCAAAAGTAAACACTTAAAATCAATCATACGTTTTATACAATGGATCTTTGAAAATGCATAACAATTTTCACCTCGAAAAAAGTCCCAAGAAATTTTATTGATGGAATTAACTAAAAATTTTTCCATGCATGAACAAAATTAAAAGAGAACAAGCGAAGAAAATTAAAGAGTATTTTCTATCTTTGTGCAAAGAACCAGAAAAACAAAAAAATATGGCTTATAAAATTTCAGACGCTTGTCTGGCATGCGGAACATGCAAGGAAGCATGTCCCGTAGAGGCTATTACAGCCGGTGATATTTATGTAATTGATGCTGATAAATGTATTGAATGCGGTACATGCGCAGCAGAGTGTCCTGCCGAAGCAATCAGCCTCTAGTTTTCAAAGCATGACCAAAAGGAAATCCGCGCGCAGCGGATTTTTCTTTTTTTAGCCTGAAAGACGAAATTATTAAATTCGTTTTTGTAAATTGCAAATATAAGAAGCATGCTTGAGTGCTTTTTGCAAAAAGTCCTTGTTTACGTAGAAAAAATTGTATGTAAAAACACTTTTTCAAGGGCACACAAGAACAAGTCCCATAGCAAAAGCTTCGTTCGTTTAATAAATAATGTCGCAAAATGATATTCATTCAAAAAAGTAACACCAATAATGTTTACAGAAATCCTTCTGTAAAGGTTTTCCAAGTCTATTCAAAAGGCATTATCTGTCTAAGCGATGGAAATGAGAGTATGACTGAGGTAGATTTAGGTGATGGAGGATTCACAGAGATATAGTTCCATGCAAAATAAGCTATTAGCATTCATATTGGCCTTGACCTTGGTGTCTTGCCAAAAAGATATCACAACTTCTGAAGTCATTAGGCTCGATGGTCATCACCGCCACATCACAAGCAATGCTTACAACTAAGGTTGAGATGGCATATAAGTACGATTTGCTATGGCAGAGCAATGATAAAATCTACGTAACAGACGGAGAGAATTTTGACACTTTCACCTTAAGTCAAGGCCAAGGCACTACAAAGGGAACTTTCACTCAAGACGGGAGTTCGACCTTTTCCAAAGAAGTTGAGGCTTACTACCCTCAAAGTATGGTCAAGGGCCAGAACCTGTATTGGCCTGAAATTCAGACTCAGAATCAAACGGTTCCAATGTACAGCAAATCAACTTTACAAGGGACAAAAGATGAGAGTATGAATTTTTCCAGCCTGGGTTCCGTTCTTCAAATAGTGTTAAACACTACTCAGGAGAACATTACTCTAAAAAAAATTGTAATCAAGGACGAGAACAAATTTCTAAGTGGCTCTTTTTCGGTTAATGAAGATGGACAAGCAATAATCACATCCGAAAATGGTGCTGGAATTACGCTCGATTTAGCTCAAGGTCATGTTCTAGGCAGGGGAGCAAATTATTTAACATAGCCGTTCCCGCTGGGAAATACAATAACGTTTCAATTTCGTTTATAACGTCAGACATGCACGTTTGCAAGATGTATTCCAGTGCCTTACCTGAAATCAAGACAAATACAGTATGCCGACTTACGTTAACAGCAACGAAGTTCGGCAATAACACACTTAACGGAGAATTTAGTGTAGGCGGTGGCCGAGTAGTGGAATTCTCTCAAGGCAATCTCTACTGGAATGGTGATGGGTATCACTTCGAAAAAAATCAGTACGACTACCCCATTAGTCGAAATTTATCTCATTTAGGTCATTTTTTCTGGAGTCAGAACCCGGAAGTAGCAAGGGCAACGACCTACGAAGATTCCTTACGAGGCGAGCATGATGTCTTTTTTACAAACGCCACGGAAACAACTCCATCATCAACATTTACAGTGGAGAGCATCACAGGCAGATTCCGTACGCTTTCCATGGTGGAATGGAAATACCTATTCAAGTCAAGAGCAAACGCAGACAAGCTCTACAAAATTAATGTATCTGTTTGTGGAAAAGAGAACTCACTTGTTATAGCACCAGACAATTTTCAGGAAGAAATCAAGCCAACTTACCAGGAAGAAGAATGGGCAAAGGTCCAAAGGGATGGTCTTGTATGCCTTCTTATGGCAGGATACACTTTCGCAAGCAATACCCCATATAGTAGCGTTGGCTACTATTGGTCGTCAGCTCCTTGGACAATAAGTGGGGCTCAGCACATTGCATTCGCAAAAATAATAGATGATATTGCGTTCGAATCAAGAGAATCCATAAGAGACTATGGATGTTGCGTTCGTCTGGTAAAGGATGTTGTAGCAAAGTAAAACATTCTGATACCGCTTTTTTTACGAAAGCAGGATTTCTATATTTATTGTTTGGTAATATTTTCACAGATTGAATCGTGGTCTGTCGTGTACAAAGCAGAAACAACTTTTTCATCAAAAAAAAAATGTGTGAAAGAGTATACAACCATTTAAAAAATTTTATAATTTTGTCCCACTAGAGAAGAGTTCCAGTTCGGCTTTCGGACCGAATGTGGATTAAAAGGGAATCAGGTGCAATTCCTGAACAGTTCCCGCTGCTGTAAGTTCCATACAAGTTTTTCTCATCTTTTGCCACTGAGTATTCTTGGGAAGGCTAGAAAAACCGGAACAAGTCAGAAGACCTGCTCTTTTCAACACATGTTTCTTTACCTGCGGAGGACGGGAAGAAATCTGAATCGGAGCATTTTAATCTGATTTTTTAGATTTGGTTTTCATACACCAACATTTCACATCTTCTAGGTAAAGCAATACATTGAATTGTAATGCATAAAACATAAAAAAGAATGAAAAAAGTTGTTTGGAATCTTATGACATTTGTGGCATTTATCACGCTCGCCACATTTTCATGTATGAAAAACGAAGGTGCTCCTTCAGAAGTTATAACACTAGAGCAAAATGGAGTATTTGTTGTAAACCAAGGTAATTACAACTATTCAAATTCATCAATTGACTTTTATTGTCCGGATAATGGAAAAGTTCTTAATTCCGTGTTTCAAAAAGCAAATCAGATGAAACTTGGCGATGTAGCACAATCTATGACAATCTATGATAAAAAAGCATGGATTGCCGTAAACAACTCTGGAACAATTTACTCAATTGACACAGATACAGCCCTGGAATGTGGCCGAATCGAAGGACTAACCTCCCCAAGATATATTCATATTCTTAATTCAAATAAGGGATACATCACACAAATGTACGACAATCGAATTGCCATCTTTAATCCCCAAAGCAACC
Organism: Candidatus Alistipes equi; assembly: GCA_018065435.1. Taxonomy (GTDB): domain Bacteria; phylum Bacteroidota; class Bacteroidia; order Bacteroidales; family Rikenellaceae; genus Alistipes; species Alistipes equi. Next base: position 3,265 of record JAGHTK010000001.1, on the reverse strand, counting down.
AAATCACCGGATACATTACCGTGGATGGAATGGATTCCTTCAACGCATCGACCGAAAGCATGACTCAAGTCGAAGATTATCTATTTGTCACATGCTGGTCATACCAGAAAGAGATCCTGAAGATTGACACCAGAACCGATAAAATAGTAGCGCGTAAGCAAGTGGGTATACAGCCCTACAAGATACTACATGATGTAAACCAAAAGATTTGGTGCTATACAGATGGCGGAAGTTGGGAAGAGAACCCTATAGGATTCGAAAAGCCTAAACTTATGCGTATCGATGCTAATACGCTTGAAATTGAAAAGGAATTCTTCTTTGAAAAGGGAATATACTTTGCCGATTTTTCGATGAACGAAAAAGGAGATGCGATTCTTTGGTCCGATGGAAATATCTGGAAGATGGGAATCGGCGCTGAAGTTCTTCCCGAAAAGCCTTTTATTGATGCTTCCACGATTGGATTTTTAACAACTATGAGTGTTGATTCAAGAACGGGAGAAATCTATGCAGCGGATTGTATGGATTATGTACAATGTGGAGTGGTATACCACTTCTCAAAAGATGGAGAACTGCAAGGGAAGTTCAAAGCAGGAATTTCACCCGTACATATTGTTTTCAAAAGGACTACAAAATGAGACTGATTCTCACGCTTTTTCTTATATGTGTTCCTCTTGGACTTTTTGCTCAAGAGCAAAAGCATGTCAACATCGAAAGCGTTGAAATTACATCTCAAAAGCTTGCCAGAGAGTGTGGACTTAGTTCTACAAAAGTTGATTCGCTTCTTCTGCGTGAGAACATTGCCATGTCTCTTTCGGATGTTCTCATAGCTAGCTCCGCACTATTTATAAAGCAAAGCGGACGCGCATCACTTTCAACCGTTGCTCTTCGTGGGACGGCGCCCTCACACACACAGGTTATTTGGAACGGAATTAGGATAAACTCCCCAATGATGGGACAGACAGACTTTTCTATGATTCCTTCATTTCTGGTAGACAAAGCTACGATTCTTTATGGAGCATCATCCCTAAGTGAGACGACAGGAGGAATTGGTGGAGCGATTAAACTTGAAACCCAGATGGATGTGAACCGCGGAGTGGATCTTAGCTACATACAAGGCATCGGATCATATCTTACGTTCGACGAGTTTTTGAAAGTGGGATACTCTTCCGAACGTTTTTCTACATCAACAAAGATTTCAATGTCCACATCCAGAAACGATTTCAAATTTAAGAATCATGACTATAAAGAGAACGTCTACGATGAAAATCACAATATAATATATCAGTACTACCCTCGAATGCGTAACCGTAATGGTGCTTTTCGGGACTTTCATCTATTGCATGAAATGGAGTATCGCTCTGGGGTAAAAAACCGCCTTTATATTAAGGCATGGTATACAAATTCCTACAGGGAACTTCCTATGCTTACAAGTTCATCTTTGGAAGAGAATCGCTACGAAAACTTTTCTCGGGAAAATACATTACGAATGGTGGCTGGATGGAAACACATCAACAAAAGAAGCATGCAAGAACTTTCCCTAGGATACATATACTCAAGTTTAGCATACAACTACCGTCGTGACCCTGGAACGGGACAGATGCTTTGGATGACGCACAGTTTAAGCGCACTTAATAGTGTATTTGCAAAGGCAAGAACGCAGCATACAATCCAAAGAAACCTTACAGTTGAGGCCCAGGCGTCAATTTACGGGCAGATGGTTCGTAGCGAAAATCTGCAAACTGCAGCTGTGCGCATAGGCTACGATAAACAAAGAGCCGAGATTGAACTTCTGGGCAATATACGTTACAATATCCAAGAGCGATTCTATGCTACACTCTCACTTAATGGTCAGATGTACAAAAATCGATTCTCTCCTATCATGCCAGCACTTTTTCTAGAAGGTATTTTACAGAAAAGTTGGGATGTAAGGTTAAAGTGTTCCGTTGCACGTAACTGTCACGCGCCTTCGATAAACGACCTATACTTTCTACCGGGTGGCAATCCAAATCTTCTGGAGGAGCGCTCCCTATCGGAGGAAATTGGCATTTCCTTCTCGAAACGAATACAAAAAGGACACGTCTTCTCTTTAGGTCTAACAGCCTTTCACTCGCTTATTAAGAATTGGATTGAATGGCTGCCTACATTCAAGGGATTTCTTTCGCCAAGCAATATGGGACGAGTGCGTGCTTATGGAATAGAGGCTTTTTCCCGTCTATCGTTTGCCTTTAAGAAGGACCTTACTTTCATCCTTGAAGGCAACTTTGCATACACTCCATCCCTTCAACTAAAAGACAACGTGCAAAAGGAAGATCTCTCCTTTAATAAGCAAGTTCCATTTGTCCCCAAAAAGACTGCTGCCGTTAATCTAAGTATCCTCTTTAGAGAATGGTCATTTGCGTATAGATGGAATTATTACTCTGAACGTTATACAATGTCAAGCAACGATATCGGTATTTCTGGTGTACTTCCAAGTTATTTCATGAGCAACATATCCATAGGACGCAACCTTCATCTAAGAAAAGCAGACATTCTTTTCAAGTGTTTGGTAAACAACCTTCTAAACGAAGACTACCAAACTATTCCATCCTACCCCATGCCAGGAATAAATTTTGAGATTTTCCTAGGCATAACTCCAAAATGGCATAATTAAATTAAGGTAATGTCACAATTTTGCTTGTAGTAGATACTTTTCTCACAAAAACGATGGCGAAAAACTAACATAATCGTTACCCAATTACGAAGCACTTGCGACAAGCGTAGTGTAAGGACTTAACTTTCCTTTGCGCATGGATAATCAATGACCACTCCATTCTCATCAACCATCCTCCATTGAGTGATATTACGCTTTTCACTTGAAATGACAACTCCACACTTCGTTACTTTTCGTCCATTAGCCTCATAAGGTATGGCGTAGCCTTTATCTTCAATCTGCGAAAGTGCATTTTCGACTGTATCGTCTACCTCCAATTCCAGTACGAAAATATCGCTCTTGGTTTTAATGACTACATCCGCTCTTCCTATGTTGCTCTTTACTTCGGTACCCACCTTGGAGTTAAGCACAGAAAAGACCATATATAAAAGAAGCTTATAGAATGACTCACGTTTTTCTTTTTCTTCCCAATCCTGCTTTGTTATGATATCATACGGAATATTTGCGATGTAGCAGCGAAGAGCTAAAAGAGCATTGGAAAGATTGCCATTTAATAGTGCATCTGCCATATTGCGTACCAAAGCATTACTATCGATTGTAGAACGCTTTAATATC
>JAGHTK010000139.1 GCA_018065435.1 Candidatus Alistipes equi | reverse complement strand
TTGATTACCCTTAGTATCTGTACTGCATTTCTTGCTATGGGATGTCTTGACGGCGATGACTTTACCATTCCGTCAACCAATGGCAAGGGCTCATTACAGGTGGTCTCTTCTTTGGAAGAAAACGTTGCTGAGGTAGAAACTCGTACATCTTCTGGTTATGCTCTTCCTTCGGAAGTGATTCCCGCAGCGGAAACTATGAAGTTGCGTATAACTGGAAAGTATCAGGATTCTTCCTCAACTACACAGGATTTTGATCAGACATGGACTTCTGTAAAGAGTTTCAATACGGAAGACCCAAAATTCAATTTCGGAACTTACAAGGCATACATAAGTTCTGGAGATATTGAAATTGAAGGTGCAAAAAAGCCGTATTTCTATGGTGAAAGCGATGAAATCGTGGTCGCAACGACGCGTCCAACACAGGCTTCAGTTAAAGCTTCATTAAAAAACAGCTGTTTTACAGTAGTTTTGGGAGAGTGGCTGAAAAATTACTACAAAGATATTGTAATCAAGATATCTACTACCAACAATATCTATTCATTCGATCAGTACTCCGCTTCTGAAGATGTTGACCATCTTATTTTCATTAAGCCTGGACAGACTTTGAAAGTTAGTGGAACTGCTAAGAAAAAGCAGACTGATGTTGAAGTGGAATTCCCTGCAACAGTTATTGCCGGAGGTAAACTCGTTGAAGCTGAAACGAAATATACAATCACGGTGGACCACTCATCTGCCGGTGGTGAAACAATTTCAATTGGCTTTGACGGCACATTTACGGATATAGAACCTCAAGTGGTTGAACTTAATCCGGAAGTCTAACAGAGAAAAACGAAATGACATATGAGAAACATTATTAATATTCTTTTGTGTTCCTTAGCCACGATTCTCTTCTCTTGTACGATGGACAAGATTGTTGAGAGTGATGGAGGAAATGAGGAAGTCGGATATCTTTCTTTGGAAGGCGTATCGTATACGACAGACACGGACAACATTACCATTTCTTCAGTGACACGTTCACAAGCCCCAGCAGACGATAGCTATTATGTTGAGGTTTACGAAAAATACACTGAGACTTTAGTATGGTCAGGTACTTATGCTTCACTTAAGGAAGCTGGTCAACCTAAGCCAATTGCTCTAGTTCCTGGAATTTACTATGCTACTGCACGTCAGACCGAATCTGGTGCAATCAACGGATGTGCCATAGATGCGCCTTATTATTCCGGTCGCTCAGCGGATATTGTTATTACGAAGAAGAATACAACATCTTCGAGAATTGACTGCTATCTTGCCAATATCCTTACGACAGTAGAACTTTCGGCAGACTTAAAACATGTATTCAAGTCTCTTCCTTCATCGGATTCAAACAGACTAAAGACAACTGTAAAGGTTGGAACCGAGAGCGAAGCAAATACTTATGACTTTGAATCGAGTTCAACACACGCTGCACCTAAGGTCTATTTTAAGGATATTGCCGGAGCTGCAAGTCAGGATGGTAATACAATGACAATTACGCTAACGGGTAAGTTCTATACAGGTTACGCTGAGGATATAGGTACTTCACGCGAGGATGAAACCCTTTACAAGCAGGTTTCAATGACAAAGAACATTACCAATGTGCGTGCAAAACAGTGGAGAAAGATTTCTATTGACATCGACCATAGTACAACTGGAAATGTACAGTTCGTAATAACTATTGAAAGCTATACGTACGATGATGAAATGTATGTTGATGTAATGACGCTTTACTCTAATCTTAACACCGAGGAAAAGATCGAGGATCCGGAGCATGGTGGTGACGAAGAAGAGGAAGATGAAAATGCTCCTTCGGCAATGTTTGAAGATGGTTCACTTCAGTTTACTTTCTCTCAGGATGATTATGATGAGGATGAAGAAATGTGGCTAAAGAATCTTGTAGCTATCATTGCTCCTAAGGAAGGTTCAACACTTGTAAGTGCTTATGCTCAGGTAAGTTCAGAAAGCCAAGAATTCATGCAGAATCTTGCGGCGAATGTACAGATGCCAGACAACAAGGTTTCTCTCTATCCTACAAATGGTTTATCAACATATATGAATTTTGCGGAGGATGGAAACAATAAGAAATTTTCTGCAAAGAAGAGCTCTTTGACAAAACTTTCCGGCTATACAGGAACGCATACATTCAGTATCTATACGGAGGATAATCTAGGACGCAAGAAGCATACCGACCTTAAGATTTCGTTCGGTTCTTCCGCTGGCGGAGATCTTTCAGTTGAGTGGTATGCTGGTCAGACGGAGGCTTCAACCAAAACTAATTCATGGACAATTCCTGTAGATGGTTCGGCTGCTGTAGAAGCTCGTATCAATGCTACCAAGGGCCTCACGGGATTAAGTGTGGTTATTACAAGTGATAAGCTCTCCAAGGAAACATTGGAAGAAATCGGTCTTTCCCAAACAATGGATTTGTTTAATCCAAAGGATGCTGAAATGGAAAATATACTTCGAAATCTTGGATTTTTGCCTAAGGCAGAAGGAAAACAAGGTACAGACGACGATGAGTATAGAATGTTTGATCCTCAAACGGGTGAGCGTAGACCTGGTAAAGAGTGCCCTTACAAGGATATGACTGAACTTACGTTCTCGATAACTGAATTTATGCCTCTGCTTTCTCTGCTTGGTCAATCAGACTCTACATTTGAGCTTGCAATATCTGACAATTCATCAGCTACAACCAAGGGAAGCATGAGAATAATTGTTAAATAAATTAAAAGTATAAGCAATGAGAAATATATATATAACATTAATGCTAGTTGGCGCTACGCTTTTGTCATCGTGCGTCAAGGATACGCTTATACAGAATTCTTTGGATGATGGTGCGGTAACTTTCGATGTGAAGTACTCTTCAGAAATGACGCGTGCCGTTACAGAATCGGAAAAAACTTCGGTTCGCATCTACAAGGAAAATGGCGATCTAATACGTTATTACGAGAATGATTATGATATGCCAGATCCTCTTTATCTCGTATCGGGAGACTATTCGGTTAAGGTAAACCGTGGAGATAAAAAGAATAACAAGGCTTTTGTTGATCCAAAGAATAATACGAAACTTGCGAAGTTGCTCTGTTATGAGGGTACAGCCGAATTCTCTGTAAATGCTCATGAAACAAATAACATAGCTGTTGTGGCCAAGACTATCAATGTTCGAGCAGATATGAATCTTGATAGAACTCAGGGTGAAAACTCGAAACTTACGGATGTTTCGATGGATATAGTTTCCATGAACGTTGAAGCTACACCAACAACAAAGCAAGATTACGATTCATTGGTAGAAGAAGCTGGGGCAACATCCCTTAATTTTACGGAATCGGGCCGTGGCTATTTCCTTCCAAAAGATGGAGTAAATCAACTTGTATGGCACTTCACTGCCAATCATCCTTCAAATGGAGTAGTAGAGAAGTTTGGCGTTATAAATGATGTTGCTGTAGCTCACGGCTATACGCTTAACTTCAATTACTCGAAGACTCCTGATGGATTTGGAATTATCGAGGTAATTGTTCATGATGATGTTGATACTTCAGAATCGGATTTCAAGTTCAAACCAGAACCTGAGATTACAGGAGATGGTATCAATCCAAATGGTGTAAACAAGTATGTAGATGGCTCTACCTTGAATCTTGTATGCGAATCCATCAATGATATTATTGTTATCACGCTTGATGGTAAGGATATATACGCATATGGTTCTGGTCAGGCAGCTGTTGCAGGAGTAACATGCACCAGAGTTTCCTCAACAAAGGTTAATATCGTTATTAACAACTCATATTTCCAGACTTTGGCTTCTGGCGTGAATACTCTTTCCTTCGGAATAACTGACTCAAACGGAGATTTTTCACGTAAATTGAAATTTGCAAAACAAGGTCTTGTTGATAGTGATGCAACATTTGATTTATGGAACAATACAGCATCGTTGAAGGCTATTGTTACGGAAAGTGCATCACAGGTTCAAATACGTTATCGTCGTAGCGGTACGACAGATTGGGCTTATGCCGATGCAGTCGTTTCTTCAGATGGACTTACTTACGTTGCAAACACAGAGGCTGTATGGAATAATGCTATTCTTAACGAAAACAATCAGACTGTCTATACGATTAACAGAAACAAGAGCTTCTTTGCAGCATCGACATATGAATATCAGCTTGTAATCAACGGAAATGAGAAGCAAAGCAGTACGTTGACCACTCCTGCAGGACAAACCATTCCTTATGCAACATTCGAGGATTCTTCTTTGACATGTTTTGGAATAGATGATGGACATGCTCCTTACTGGGGCTCGGGCAACAACTCGTTCGCTAAGTCTCTTTGTGTTCAGTCTACATATGCTGGTCAGGAAGGCTCTCATTGTGCAAAACTTTCAGCGGTAGCAGCTGGTGCAGTTGGTATTACGATGCTTGCATCAGGAAACGTATTCCTTGGTACATTTAACAAACCTGGAACGACAGGAACAGTAGCATTCGGTATATCGTATAACTGGACTGCAAGACCTGCAACACTCAAGTACAAGTTCTGGGGTGACCTTGGAACGGTAGACCGTACGGATAAGAAGGATTACATTATTCTTCAAAAAGGCGAACAGGATGAGGGATCCATCTATGCAGTTATTATTGACTGGGATGCTCAGCATGGAACGTCATCTGGAACTGGAAATCCTGGTGGTGTATGGGATCCTACACAAGGCCCGAATGCAGTTTCTGAAGGAAAGATTATTGGATATGCAATTGCTCATCCTAAGGGTAAGACCTCAGGTACGTCCATGGTAGAGGAAGAACTTACATTCTACTACTATGACAAAGTAAAGAAACCTTCAAAGAAGTACACTCTTACTATCATGGCCTCTACAAGCCGTTATGGAGATTATATGAACGGATGTTCAACAAGCTATATGTACGTTGATGATTTCCGCTTCGGATACTAATTACTATAAGGGTCGGGAAGGTTGATTCCTTCCCGGCTCACCAATAAAAATGAAAAAGATTCTCTACATATTGATTTTCGTGCCGTGTCTGTTCATGGCTTCCTGTATACAAAATGACGTACCGCTGCCGGTAAAGGTTATAAATGTGTTGTCGGTGCGAGGTGATGGTTTTACGGTTTCGGATAACGACATCAATCGTCAGGATCAGCGCGTTTTAATGCATCTTGATGAGACAATAGATGTAAGAAATGTTAATATAACGGAAGTTAAAATTACGGAGGGTGGCCTTTCTGATAGAGAACTTACAGGAACGTTTGATTTTACAACACCTCAGTACTTTAAGCTCTACCTGTATCAAGATTATATATGGAAATTTGAGGCCCAACAGGTCATTGAACGCTATTTTAATGTGACAAATCAGATTGGAGAAAGCGATTTTATCGAGTCCGCCCGCCTTTTTTGCGCTCATGTACCAAAGGGAACTGATTTATCAAAAGTAAAGATAACATCCGTAAAACTTGGACCTCGTGATATTACAACAATATCTCCGGATCCTTCGACTATTACATTTTCAGAGGAGAATCCCTCGGTAGAAGTTGTGGTTTCGTATTTTGATCGTGAGGAAAAGTGGACACTCGCAGTAGAAGAAACTGAAATTGCTATACAGATTGTCAAGGCTGTTGCTTGGGAAAAATCCATAAGACTTCGCGTAGCGGCCAAACAAAGTGACAATCAGGGAATACGTTTCCGTGTGAAAAACACTGAAACGTGGACTGAAACTAAGAATCTAAAAGCTACATCTGGAGGCTTTGAATGTGTACTTGAAGGAGTGTATGAAGATACAGAATACGAAATACAAGCATTTTCAGGAAGCGATGAATCCGCTTTGACAACCGTAAAAACAGGGCATATTCAGGATATAGAAAACAAAGGATTTGAGCAATGGATGACCAAGAACGACATTATATATCCATATGCAGATGAGGCGCACCCATACTGGGCTACAGGAAATGTTGGTTCCGCTATTGTTGGTGTTACCTTAACAGAAGGTATAGGAGAACAAAGACCGGATTCCAGTGGCGCGCTTTGTGCACGACTAACCTCAAAATTTGCAAGCGTTTTTGGTGTAGGCAAATTTGCTGCCGGGAACCTCTATCTTGGCAAGTATGTCAGAAATGACGGAACGAATGGTGTTGTGAATTTTGGACGTCCTTTCACTGCCCATCCTAAAGCATTGAGAATATGGATGAAGTACAAATGCGGTGTAATTGACTATGTAGGAGCAAAACAACCTGTAAGTTCTGGTATTAAAAAAGGCGACAAGGACGTAGGAACCATTTACATAGCGCTTGGAAACTGGGATCATAATATATACGGAGGAACGGAGGAGAGCCCAATCCAGATTGCAACCAAGATCATTGAAGATACGGCATTTAATCCTAAGGGAGAGGCAGTGATTGCATATGGAGAACTTTCTTTAAGCGAAGATGTGACGGCATGGCAACAGTTTGACATACCGGTGGTTTACTATGATGAATTTACAGACAAGCAACCTACACACATTGTCATTACTTGTTCTTCTTCTCGATATGGCGATTACTTTACGGGAAGTACCGGAAGTGTGATGTGGCTTGATGACTTTGAACTGATTTACTAACGTCCAATATTTATTATCTTTGTAGAGGATTATGAGAGTTCTAAAAGTGATATTTTTCTTGATTCTACTGATGGCGTGCATGACCTCAGTAGCTCAGAACATATATCCACGTCAAAATCCAATGCGTCTAGAGGATGTTGGACGTGATGTTAAATCTATTGAAGGCAATTTACCACAACAAGATGTCTCACGAGATATTGAGTCTGTAGAGCCTTCAAAGAGCGAGCCTGTTGTGGCGCCCATAACGACTGCTACATCTGCCTCTTCGAAAGATATAGGCGATACGCTTTCGGAAAATGAAGAATCAACCTACGAAGAAAGAGGCTATGTAAACCTAAAGAATGTAGTTGTACCGAAAGGGCAGGTACTCTTAGGTATGAACGTGCTCTGCTCAAGACACACGAACACGAACTATACACTTTTTGTTGTCAAGGATATAAATTCAAAGGGCTATAATCTGAAATTTTCGCCTGTTATTGGTTATGCCATAAAGGATAACATGGTATTGGGTCTTCGTGGAGGATACACTAGAACAAACCTTTCAATTAATACGGCGAATCTCGAAATAGGAGATGATGAGTCGGGTACGAAAATTAAAATCAATGACTATAAACTCTTACGTCATGCCTATTCCGTAGATTTTATTTTCCGTCCTTACATTCCACTTGGTTGGAATAGACGCCTCGCCTTTTTTGCGGAAACTCAGTTGGGGTATACAGGTACACAGGCTATCTATGTTAACGATCATCCTATCAAGGGTACTTACGAAACCTCCAATTCTTTTTCCGTGTCAGTAACTCCGGGAATTGTGGCATTTCTTACGAATAGAATGGCTTTGGAGATTAATCTTTCTATTCTGGGATTTTCGTTCAATAAGGTAAATCAGGTTCATAATCAAGTTTCTACTGGTACTGTGGATACAAACGGATTCCATTTTAATCTGGATTTGCTTTCTATTGGTGTTGGTATGGCTTTTTATTTGTAGTTCGATGCGTAGGATTTTTATCATAGTATTTCTTCTTCTCTGTAGCTTCTCGCTTCGGGCTGGGAATATTGTGCAAAAGCGTGATACTGTAGCTATGTATCTTCCCAATACACGTATTGTGAACCGTAACATGAAGACATCGTGCTTCGGACATAAGGGAGAATTTTTCTTGGGAATTACCGCTTCACACGGAAATCTTTCGACTGAGGATGCAGAACTCTTGGTATTTTTAGATAATATCAATCTTTCTGGTAAGATTACAACGATTAAACCTCAGATTGGTTATTTGTATTCAAGAAATCATCTTGTAGGTTTTCGTTTCGGATATTCTTTTATCGACGCCTCGTTAGGCAACCTAGATTTGGATTTGGGTGAAGCAAATGATGTTAGTCTAAATTTGTCGGGGATTAAATTCAGAAACAAGAGCTTTTCGTATGCACTTTACCATCGCTCATACCTTCCTTTGGATCGAAAAGGACGCATTGCTGTTTTTGCAGAGTTCGATTTGAAATATCAGTATGGTAAGACACAGTTTATGCAGGAAGCAACTGAAAGTAAGTCAGGAAGTTTTACTATAAGCAAAAACGACAAAGTCAAACTTACTTTTATGCCTGGTATGGCCGTTCATATCCTTCCAAATGTTACGGCACAACTAGCAATAGGACTTGGCGGTGCGCAGTATGCACATGTTGATCAGTATGATGAAAACGGCCTGAAAACGGGTTCTAGGGATTTCTATAAGTTCTCATTCAAACTTCTTCTTTCGGAACTGCATTTTGGCCTTACATTCCATATGGGTGGTAAAAAGCATCGAGAGACTTCTTATGGAATGAAATAATTGCTATTTGGAATGACCAAAAGTCTGTGTTAGATGTGAAAAAATCACTCAAAGAGTGTATTAACAAGTTTTGTTGTTTTACTGATGATCAGTCTTTTTTTGTTGATAGGCAGTCCCGGATTTGACATTCTCTTTGAACCACACATTACCTTTGCGGATAAGGTCATCTATTTGACGAAGCAATCTGTCGTAGTGCGTGGTAAGTAAAAGTTGACTATTGCTGTTAGCGCGTAGGAATTGTTGAATGACAAACTCCATTAGTTCAAGATGCCGTGATGCTTCCATTTCGTTAATTATAAGAAGAGCATTCTTCTGTATGGCATTAAAAATGGCAGTTTCTACGCCAAGTACACGGTTCGCTCCAGCACTTTAATCTTCCATACCAAGCTTATAATATTCTACGACATTGTCATTTGAAAACGGTATGCTCAAGGTCGATGAGGTCTTTTTGATACGCATATTTGTGATGTTGAAGTCAGTGTGACCGAGAGAATCAAGAATGTAACTGCGGAAATTAACATTCTCTTCAAGCATGTCACGGCAATAGTCTGATAGATTACGCTCTGGAGCAATGACGGGCATAAACTGACGCATCCGTAGTCTTACGCTATCAATGTGCTTCATCTTCGTGTTGACACGACCACGAGCGGCTATGGACGACATGTTGGGCAAGCAATGAAGCCTCGAAATTCAGTGTCACTTTGTTCTTGAAGGAAAATACAGAAACTGATTAGTTGCAAATAGCAAATCTAATTTTGATATTTGACAAAGAATAGCATTTTTGAAGAATAGATTTAGCGTTTTTACCATTTCTTATACAGGAATGTTTTACGGAAACTTTTACTTTGACCTTGAAATGGATTTTTCTTAAATTTGAGTCAAAATTTAAGAGAAATTTTCGAATTTGGCCAAAGAGGAAATCGATTGTGTTGATAAAATATTATTCTTTTGATTCTTGCTTTCTGGTGAACTATGTATGTTAGAAGACTTGAACGATAGTCTAATTCTCGAGAATCCTATGCTAAAAAAAACGATCATACTATTTTTCATACTATTCTCATTCTTTCGGGTCGCATTTAGTGAAGAGGCTTCAAAGGGAAAATGGGATGGGGCTATTGATCTAGGTATTGGAAGCAATTTCTCTACAGGGTTGAGTACCCATAAATTTTCGCATAGTTTAGCAGATGTGTCTGCTTGGGGGCGATATCGAAAAAAAAAATTCTCAATACAGTTGAATCTTCAATGCCTTTCAAAGTTTACGACAGTATCGACATCGGAATCTACAATTAATGTCGAGGAATTGTTGGCTCCACAGGTAGATGTAGGAATTAATCATAACGAAGGTTCAGCTTTTAATGAGGGTTCGGCCATTCAAGTGGAATACACACCCAATGAACGAAATTCCTTTTCTTTTGCTTTCAATCAAAAATTTGACAGATTGAATACTGATATTTTCAATATGTCAATGCATAACGTTGTTGATGGTGACGACTACTCGAATATGAGAACTACAACTTTTTTGGATGCGGAAGAGGGAAGACGTAAAGATGAACAATACAGTGCTCGGGCAAAGTGGACTCATAAGTTCGATAAAACTGGCCGTGTCATAAATTCTAACATAGTATGGTTGATTAATAAAAACAACAAACATTCTAACTGGTATAGAATGATAGCGGAGGATGATGACGAAGAGATAATAATGGACTATGCTTCATTTTATGATAGTGATCAGGGGGATGCGACTATGTCTGATCGTATATTCAGATTTACGCCTTTTGATAAGAAAAATGATTTGCAAGCATCAGTGTTCTATTGTGATGAGAATTTGTTTGGAAAGGATGGTCTTAATATTGAACTGGGAGCAGATTTTAGGATGTCTTATGAGCAAGATAGACTTTCTGCTGCCAATTATGAAGATGATGTATGGATTGACAGCTTGCAATATCGAAAGAATTTCAACTATGTTTCGATGGACATAACTCCTATTGCGAAATTATCATACACTCCAGGTAAATTCAATTTTAACCTTAGTCTCCTACCAGACTTTTATCTTAGTAAACTTTCAGGTGACACAAGCGACGCCAAGCATAACTTAAGCAAGGTCTATTTTTTACCAGAATTTAGTGTGAATTGGAAACCTTCCCCAAAACATACAACAGGTCTCTCCGTTCGACAAGGGGTGATACGGCCGACTTATTTGCAGATATGCCCGTTTCGCAGAATAGGTGTCAAGGCAACTGAGATTATGGAGGGAAATCCCAACTTGAAACCATCCAGAAATGCCATACTATCGCTATTTTATACTTTTCATTCGGGCTTCTTCACCGGAACTATTGAAGGAACAGAAAAGTTTACGTGGGATAAAATAGATAAGGTGTTTAGCAACGAAGGAGAGTACCGAATATATACTTGGATTAATTCTGGTCGCAGTTTCGACAATAACATAAAACTTACCCTAAAGGCCGATTTTAAGAAGGTAAATCTAGAAATTGGTGGATACTACAATTATTTCATTGGTCGTAATAATACCGGAACCACTACTCGAAGTTCCAACTGGGGCCTAAACGGCAATGCAATCCTTAGAATAAAGGGAGGCTGGGAATTCCTGGTCAAAGGACGTTATCTGAGTGAAATAATCCGTACATACAACTCAATTACTGAATACATTGGATGTGATGTACGGATTACGAAAAACTTCAAGAAATTTCTTATATATCTTGACGGAAAAGATCTATTCGACCGACCAATTATGGTTACTACATATTCTTTAGACAAGACATACGCTCATTTTGATGATAAACTGTTCAACCGAAGGATTTTTTCCATCGGGGCTTCGTTCAAATTCTAAATTGGCTTAAAAATCGTTCCAAAAGTGGCATACTGGCCCATGTCCATGTCCTATGCTATACTCTTTTCCTTTAAGTATTGCGTGGAATATATACTTTTCGGCTGCATTTACAGCACCAACAAGTTCGAATCCTTGCGAAAGAAACGAAGCTATGGCAGAAGAAAGTGTACAACCTGTTCCATGAGTATTTTTTGTCCTTACAAGAGGATGACAAAAGTTCGATATTTGTGAGTGCTCTGCACTATAGAGTACATCACAAACCAGTTTGTTTTGAAGATGACCGCCCTTTGCAAGTACAGATGTTGAATATGTCATGGCAAGTTCTTTTGCTACTTCTGTTAGATTGTCAACGCACGATATCTTAAGAGCTGAAATATGTTCTGCTTCCGGAATATTTGGAGTAATAATTCTAGCTCGTGGCAACAACTCTTTTTTTAGCGTCTCTATAGCATCTTCCTGCATAAGAATGTGACCTGAAGTCGATACCATGACAGGGTCCACCACAATATTTTGTAAATGGTATTTATCGATAGCTTTGCAAATAGCCAAAATAGCCTCTTTCGTATGAAGTAATCCTATTTTTATGGCATTTGCTCCTATGTCTTGCATAACAGCATCTATCTGTTGTGATATCATCTACGTTGGAACGGGCATGATTGCTTTGACTGCGCGTGTATTTTGGGCAGTGATGGCTGTAATTACGCTTGCGGCGTACGATCCTGTGGCCGATATAGCCTTGATGTCTGCTTGTATTCCGGCACCTCCTCCGCTATCACTCCCGGCAATAGTGAGTACTATAGGATATTTCTTTTTCATTAAAGTTGTTTAGTAATTAAAAATAAGTTGGTAAAGTTTTCAAGTCTAGTAATAACGATTAATAACGCCACCTTTTTTACGTAAGCGAAAGTTGAGCTTTTTAAAGATTTCTTAAAACTTTTCTAAAATTCTGAGCGGCAAGTTCAGGCTCTTTGGCATCCATTATGGCGCTTACAACAGCTAGACCTTTTGCCCCACATTCTAATATTTCTTGGGCATTTTGAAGATTTATTCCTCCTATTGCTACACAACGGTGAATAGATTTCTTGCAAGCTTCGCGTAGACCTTCCAGGCCGAAGGCTGGTGCTGTATCCTCTTTCGTAGTCGTTTTGAATACAGGTGAAATTCCAAGATAATCAACATCCAGGTCGTTTGCCTGATGAAGTTCTGCCATGTTTTCCACCGACAACCCTATTATGTGGTTGTAACCAAGCATCTGGCGTGCAATGTGGTACGGCATGTCACTTTGCCCTAGATGAACACCATCGGCTCCAATTGCCATGGCGATATCTATTCTATCATTTATAATAAGTGGCACACTATGTTTTTGTGTAATGCAAAGAAGAGATTTTGCAAGTTCTACAAACTCCCCGGTCGGAGTGTCTTTTTCTCTGAGTTGAACGATTGTAACGCCTCCTTTAATGGCCTTTTCAACAATGTCCTTTAGGCTGCGTCCTCTTAAAAATCGCCTATCAGTTACAAGATACAGCGATAAATCAGTGTCTGTCATTGTTTTATTCGATTAAAATAATCCTTAGCAGAAGGATGTGAAAGTTCGTCTAGTAAAGCCATCTTAAAGGAACCATACCCATGAAAATTTCTTTGGGCAAGTTCGCCCGCTATATTTTCAAGTAAAAATGCAGCCTCGACGGAACTTAGAGGTTGTGAACTGCCTACTAGAAATGCTGCAGCGATGGCACCTAAAATACATCCCGAGCCTGAAATATTTGTGAGCTCAGGAGTGCCGTTTAAGATTTCTACACTTTTCCATCCATTGGTTATGATGTCTTTTTTACCGCTAAGAGCAACTATACATCCTTTCTTTTGAGCAAGTATTTCTGCCTGTTTTTTTACGCTTGTTGTGCAAATGGTAGAATCTGTTCCAATAGATGTGAGCTCTCCAAGGCACAAAGCATCAATTTCGGAAGGGTTGCCTTTAATTAGTGAAGGGCATCCGCTTTCGATAAGCTCTCTACAGAATTGTCTTCTGTAGGATGTAAATCCAGCGCCCACAGGGTCTAAAACCCACGGGATGTTGTGCTTTTGGGCAGCCGCTATGGCTAAAGAAATAAGTTTTTTCTGTTCTTGGGTTAAGGTGCCTATGTTTATAAGTAAGGCATCAGCCTTCAAAGAGACTTCTTCGATTTCTTCCGAGCTCTCGCTCATAAATGGTTTTGCACCGATTGCCAACAGGGCGTCAGCCGTAAAATTGGTGACAACATGGTTTGTAATGCAGACAACAAGAGGTGCCTTGTTGCGCACTCTTTTGAGTTCTTGCTCAAATGTGTCAAGAGTAATCATATTTTCCCTACGTTGCAATTAAACAAATCAGGTTCCAAGGGTCTGTTCTCAGCGTGTACTTAAGTACATGCACCCCTAAATATTGTATGTCTGTTTATCTATCCGCAATTATATGCGTTGTGTGTTTTTTTTAACAAAAATTGGTCTTAAAACTCATTTAGTCATCCCTGAGTCAATTTTAATGCATCTATTTTTAGAACGTTTCCTATTAGAGTTATGGTAAGCATCTACAGCCAAAGAGCTTAAAAAATTATATCAGCTTTATTAATACAAAGATGCTTAGTGCTTTTCGAGTGAAAGAATAATAGTGCTAAAATTGCAAATAATCATACGTGTCTATTTTTTCAGATACTTGTCAAGCCATCCGAAAAACTCTCTGTTCCAAACGATGCTATTCTGTGGTTTGAAGACCTGATGGGCTTCGTCTTTGAATTCAAGAAGTCTTGCTTCTACGCCACATAAACGTGCCGCGGTGAATGCTTGCAAGGACTGCGTGTATGGTATTCTAAAGTCGTTCTCTCCCGTTATAATCAGTATCGGTGTGTCCCATTTATCTACAAAGCGATGTGGTGAGTTCTGGAAGGAACGTGCGGCTACAGGGTTGTTCTTCTCCCAATATGCGCCACCTAAATCGTGTTTTGTGAAAAAGACTTCTTCCGTTTCACCATACATCGATTCCAGGTTGAATATTCCGCAATGGGCGATGAATGCCTTGAAACGTTTTCCGTGGTTGCCTGCAAGGTAGAATACCGAGTACCCTCCGTAAGATGCTCCAACGCATCCCAAACGATCCGTGTCGCACCACTTTTCCTTGCTTATTTCATCAATGGCCGAGAGGTAGTCACGAATGTTCTGACCGGAGTAGTCTCCTGATATCTGATAGAGCCATTCTGCTCCGAATGATGGTGTACCACGACGGTTCGGCGCTACTACAACGTATCCCTGGGCTGCCATCAGTTGGAAATTCCACCTGTAGCTCCATGACTGAGATATTACATCTTGAGGACCTCCCTGGCAATATAGAAGTGTCGGGTATTTCTTCGTAGGATCGAATTCCGGAGGGAAAATAACCCATGTGAGCATTTTCTTGTTATCGGTCGTTGTTACCATTCTCTTTTCAACATGCCCCATATGGATTTTGTTGTATATCTCCTGGTTCTCGTATGTGAGTTGTTCCATGAATCCTGTAACGATATCAACTTTGTAGAGTTCCACGGCAGAAGAAAGGGTAGTGACCTCTGCAATACAGGTTCCATTCTGGAAGCTGAACGATGTAATGTCGTGATTGCCCTTTGTAATGATGTCGATACCTGCAATCTGAAGGCTTTTGCGACAAAGCTGCCTTGTACCTTCAATTGCTGAAATGAAGAGCATATTATCCTCATCTATCCAGCGTGTGCATTCAGCACCGTATTTAAAGTTGCGTGTGAAGAATGAAAGATTTCGTAGTGCTTCGTCGTGAACGAAGATGCGTTGGATGTCAGCTTCGTATCCTGGTTCATTTTGTGATATGAATGCTATGCGGTTTCCCTGAGGAGAAAATACCGGATATTTGTCATATCCTTCGAATTGAAATTCGCCTGCGAGCTGCTTGTGGTACTTTGTCAAATTCTTGGTCGTATTGTCACGAACACTATATACAAATATGTCACTATCGGTAGATTCGGCATATTCTTTTCCCGTAAGTGGCTTGCATGTATATGCTATTGAATTCGAAAGAGGTGACCAAGTGATTTCGTCCAGATCGAAGTATGGAGCCATTGGTGTATCCCAGCAGGCATCACTTCCCGTTATGTCTAAATCTTCCCTTTCTTTAAGAAGACTCTTTAGGAAGATATGACGATATTTACCCTCATCCCAGTAATTCCAGTGTCTTGCCATCAAATCGTCATAGATACGAGCTCCGGATTTGTTCATGTCCTGGTATACATCTTTCGAGAGAACGTTTTTGACTTTGACAGCCTTAACGTAACATAAGTGTGCCTCGTTTGGTGATACAAGAAAGCCTTCGATACCTCCTTCGACGTTGGTTAACTGACGGACGTTCTTTGCCTCAAGATCCATCTCGAATCCTTGTTCAAAGCCATCTTTGGTTGCCATGAAGAAGATGCGTTTTCCATCCTGACTCCATTTTGGCTGATAAATTGATGTGCCGAACGGATTTAACTCCTTTTTCTGCTTAGTTTTAATATCAAGAAGGTAGATTGTCGAGAAGCTGCTATTATCCTTTACGCTATAACGTGTAACGACGTACGCTACAGACTTCCCGTCGGGCGATACCTGACTTTGGGAGACGCGACCCATTTTAAGCATCACTTCTGGTGTGAAAACACCGGCATCGATTTCTTGCTGAGTAAGTGGCTCATTTATTGGCTTTGAAGCCGTGTCTGTATTTGAACATGATGTCAAACTCATAAGTCCTATAACAATTGGGAGAATGATTCGTAAATTCATATCGACGATAAAATTGTTTAACTTTGCAAATATACGTAATTTAACGTTTAATCAGTTGGAAAGTCAGACTGTATATTTTGAAAATAGAGCTTTGCATATTCTACAGGAGGGTACTTCTTTAGAAAGCAAATGGCCTGTAGTAGAAAGGGAAAGTTTCTTTTTACAAGGGATTCTTGAGATGTTTGAGCACCATAGGGAACTTGCCGTTGAGCGTACTTCATCCTTTTGTCCACTAGCCAAGCTATCGTCTTGTATGAAAATGGTTACGGCTGCAGGTGGAGCTGTGCGCTCTGAAAATGACAAATTGCTTCTTATACGTCGTTTTAATAAGTGGGATTTACCGAAAGGAAGAAGCGAAGAGGGTGAAATTCCTTCTCAAACGGCACTCAGGGAGATTAGAGAAGAAACGGGAGTTCACTCTTTGGAAATTATCCGTGAACTTCATCACTCCTATCATGCCTATGATACGTATGGTCAATGGGAATTAAAGCATACGGTATGGTTTGAGATGAAGGGTCGGGAAGAAGAAACGCTTCAGGTACAGTCTTCGGAGGATATCGAGCAGGCTCTTTGGGTTAGGCGTGAGATGCTTGATTTCTATATGGAAGATGCTTTTTATTTGATTAGGGATGTAATTGGAAAAATTGTATGGTAAAGATTCTTTGGGTCGATGATGAAATAGAACTTCTCAAGCCGCATATAATGCTTCTTGAGTCGAAAGGGTATGAGGTGGATTGTTGCAATAATGGCTATGATGCTATTGATATGGCTTCCTCACAGAATTATGACATGATTCTTTTGGATGAAATGATGCCTGGTATGACAGGTCTGGAAACACTTCCACATATAAAGGAACAACGTCCGCTTACGCCCGTGGTAATGGTTACCAAAAGCGAGGAGGAACATATCATGGACAAGGCAATTGGCTCCCAGATATCGGATTATCTTATAAAGCCTGTAAGTGCAAGCCAGATTATTCTTCTTATCAAGAAGCACATCCTTTCTCGTCAACTCTTTACGGAACAGGTTACGGCTGACTATCGTGAGGAATTTGGTCGTATTACATCCTCCGTAAGCGTAGCTTCGACATTTCGCGAATGGAGTAATATCTATCGTCGCATCGTTGGTTGGGATATTCAACTCTCGAAATCCTCCGATCAAAGTATAAAGGAGGTCCTGAGCTATCAACTTTCGGAGGTGAATCAGGAATTTTGTCGTTTTGTATGTCGCAACTACAAAAATTGGATAAACGGAACGAGCGATAATATTCCTGTTATGTCGCATACACTAATGCGAAAGAAAATCTTCCCTGTAGTAGATTCTTCTCCAAAGACAACGCTTCTTTTGATTGATAACTTTCGCTACGATCAGTGGAGAATGATTAGCTCGTTTCTGGGTGGCCTTTTTGATATAGAGGAGGATGATTTTTATTGTGCGATTCTTCCTACGGCTACACAGTATGCACGCAATGCAATCTTTGCAGGTCTAATGCCACTTGCTATTGACAAACTGATGCCAAACAAATGGCTTAATGACAATGAGGATGGTGGCAAGAACCAATATGAAGAAGATTTCCTTATGCGTCAGTTGCAACAAAACGGCAAAAACTACCGCACCTCTTTCGATAAATTGGTAAGACCAGATTCCGGCAGGAAGCTTTTGGATAACCTAAGACACGTTTATGATGCAGATTTTTCTGTCATTGTATATAATTTTCTTGATATCCTTTCTCATGCGCGTACCGAAACCGATATCTTAAGAGAACTTACGGAGGATGATGCATCGTTTCGCTCTCTTACGGCATCATGGTTCGAGCATTCGGAACTCTTCACGCTTCTAAAGCGCCTTTCGGAGCATGGACATACTGTTATTATAACTTCCGACCATGGAACAGTTAGGGTTAATAATCCTGTTCGTGTACAGGGTGACAGGGAGACTTCGCAAAACCTGCGCTACAAGACAGGACGCAATCTTGCATATAATGCGCGAGAAGTGTTCGAAATTCAACGTCCGGAAGATGTACAATTGCCTTCGATAAATCTCTCATCATGTTATATATTTGCATACAATCATGATTTTATGGTCTATCCAACGGATGCTAACCGCTTTATTAGATACTACAAGGATACCTTCCAACATGGCGGCATATCGATGGAAGAAATGATTGTACCATACATTGTTTTACAACCAAAAAGATGAAACGCGTTTTTCAAATACAGGATGTGGATGACCTTTCGAAGGTCGCAAAGGCTATAGTGGAGGAACTTTCCGGTCGCAATGTTATTGCCTTTCATGGAACGATGGGTGCTGGCAAGACAACACTCATTTCGGCATTGCTTGGCTTTCTTGAAAGTCATGACACGGTCACCTCTCCGACATTTGCCATTGTTAATGAGTATCATTCTTCACTTTTTCCAAGAATATATCACTTTGACTTTTACAGGATAAATAAGCTTTCTGAAGCTTTGGATATAGGTACGGAAGAGTATTTTTCGTCTGGGGACTTGTGTCTTGTGGAGTGGCCTGAACGCATAGAGGAACTTCTTCCATACGATACGATGGTAGTGGAAATACGAGTGATATCCTCCATCGAGCGTGAAATTATCTTGGATTATTCTATCGAGTAGGGAGTTTGATAACTAATTTTGGCAGGAAATTCACTCAAATTTTTCTTTGCTGCTACTTCTGACTTAAGTTTCCAAGTGGAATTTAGCCATAAACAAAAACGGAAATCCTTACTACACCTATGTCTCAATAACTATGTGTGTGGTTGTTTTATAGGGTGTTGAATTTTGTAAGAAACTTCTTGAAAATGACTAAGAATTGAATAAAATTATGTATTATTGCAATACTACCACAAGAAACGGGTTGCAAGTAAAAACAATCTACATTTAGAACAAATAAAAATGAGTGAATTCCTATACCCAGTAGATACTGATCAGTTCCAGAAGATAAGGGAACAGGGGAAGTTGTATGTTGACAAGACGGATATGATGTACAA
>JAGHTK010000122.1 GCA_018065435.1 Candidatus Alistipes equi | reverse complement strand
CACTTGCTCTGTCTTCATGCGGGCTTTTCAAAAAAGATGATGTTGCACCAGAAAAACCTCAGTTGAAGGTATTGAGACTTCAACCTCAAACGGCAACGTTTGATATTTCATTTCCTGCAACGCTGAAGGGTATTCAAGATATTGCAATTCTTCCGCAAGTTTCAGGAACGTTACAACAAATAAAGGTAACGGAAGGACAGCGTGTTTCTCGCGGAGAGTTACTCTTTGTTATCGATCAGATACCTTACATTGCAAAGGTAAATGCAGCGTCCGCTAGTCTGGAAGTTGCGCAGGCAGTTGTCGCAAAGTGCCAACTCGCGCATGATAGCCGTAAGACTTTGATGGAACGTGGTGTTATATCCAAGTACCAATTCGATCAGGCGGTAAATGATTTGTTGGCTGCAAAGGCCGAGGAGGCAGAAGCCAAAGCAGCGCTGATGGCAGCAAAGAATGATCTTTCGTATACGGAAATTAAGAGTCCGGTCGATGGCTTTGTTGGAACGCTTCCATACAAGGTTGGAACGCTTGTAGGTCCTTCTTTGTCATCACCGTTAACAATCGTTTCAGACAATTCTACTATCTACGCACAGTTCTCTATAACGGAGTGGCAGTATTTAGAGTCTTTGAAACTTTACGGCTCGAAAGAATCCATGCTAAAGGAACTTCCTGATGCAGAACTTGAATTCTTGGGCAATATCGATTTTCGAACAAAGGGAAGAGTTGAAACTATCAGTGGAGTAATTGATCCGATGACAGGATGCTTCTCTGTGCGCGCAGCATTTAAGAACGAAAAAAGAATACTCTCATCCGGAGGTTCCGCAAATGTTGTGCTTAAAATAGATGTAGACAGTACGTATATTGTACCTCGTGCAGCCGTTCGTGATATTCAGGACAAGCGTTTCGTATATAAGGTTGTAGATGGCAAGATTGTATCCCAGCAAGTGGAAGTAAGCCGTCTGAATGATGGAAAAGATTACGCGATATTTGAAGGCCTTGAACCGAATGATTTGGTTGCACAAAGCGCCAACAAACTCTATGATGGTTTAGAAGTAGAACCTGTAGAGTAGTTCTTAAAATCTGAAGATTATGAAACTTAAGACATTTATAGAACGACCAGTGCTTTCAGGCGTGATCAGTATTCTGATATGCCTATTGGGTGTAATGGGTCTTTTATCACTTCCTATTGAAAAGTATCCGGACATTGCTCCACCAACGATTCAGGTGGAGGCAACGTATTATGGTGCAAATGCCGAAACTATCCAGAAATCCGTTATTGTTCCTTTGGAAACGGCTATCAATGGTGTGGATGGTATGATGTACATTTCCTCTCAGGCTTCCAATGCCGGAACGGCAAGTATCAGTGTTGTTTTCAAACAGGGTACCGATCCGGATATGGCGGCTGTCAATGTGCAGAACCGTATATCTATGGCAAACGGAGAACTTCCAAGTGAGGTTCTTTCGGCAGGAGTTAAGGTTTCTAAGCGACAAAATTCAATGTTGCAGATTATCAATATCAATTCTCCGACGGATAAATTCGATGAAGAGTTCCTTGGTAATTATGCTTCAATTAATATCAAACCTAAAGTCTTGCGTATATCTGGTGTAGGACAGTTTATGATGCTTGGATCGGATTATTCGATGCGTATCTGGCTTAAACCTGATGTTATGTCCCAATATTCCATTACTCCTGCGGATGTGTCAAGGGCTTTGGCTGAACAGAACATCGAAGCTGCCACAGGTGTCATAGGAGAGAATTCCACGGAAACGTATCAGTATACAATGAAGTTCCGCGGTCGACTGAAGACCGCAGAGGAATTTGGAGATATAATTGTAAGGGCTACTCAGGAAGGTGAGGTCTTACGTCTAAGAGAGATAGCTGATGTACAACTTGGTATAGAAACATATTCCTACAAGGGAGCACAGGATGGACACCCGGGTGTGCTCTGTCTTGTTTACCAGACTGCAGATTCGAATGCTACGGAGGTTAACAAACAGATAGACCAATTGCTTGACGAAGTACGCAAAACATCTCCTGATGGCGTAGAAATCACTCAGATGATGAGTACGAACGTCTTTTTGTTTGCTTCGATGCATGAGGTGATAAAAACCCTAATTGAGGCAATCATCCTCGTTATAATCGTCGTGTTTGTTTTCCTTCAGGATTTCCGCAGTACCATAATACCTTTTGTAGGTATAGCTGTGTCTTTGATTGGTACCTTTGCGTTTATGTCCGTCGTGGGATTTTCTTTGAACCTTATTACGCTCTTTGCACTAGTCCTTGTCATCGGTACAGTGGTTGACGATGCGATAGTTGTCGTGGAAGCGGTTCATGCTAAATTCGATCAAGGCTATAAATCTGCAATGGATGCTTCGGTTGATGCTATGAGTGAAATATCCATGGCTGTTGTAACGTCATCATTGGTGTTTATGGCAGTGTTCATTCCTGTCTCGTTTATGAAGGGAACTAGTGGTGTGTTCTTCCAGCAGTTTGGTCTGACGATGGCTGTAGCCGTGGGTATTTCCGCTATAAACGCATTGACACTCTCTCCGGCTTTGTGTGCATTGCTTCTTAAACCGAAGGATCTTTCTGGTAACTCTTTCCGTGTGCGTTTTGCTCAGGCATTTGATCGTTCTTTCAACAATCTTAGCCTTAAATACAAGAAGTATATCTCATTTTTTGCTTCACACAAATTGATTGTTTGGACTTTTATTGTAGGATGTCTTGTTGTCTTCTTTATCCTTATTCGTTCAACCAAAACGTCACTTGTACCGGAAGAAGATCAGGGAATGCTTATTGTTGAGGCCATAACACCTCCAGGAACATCTCTCGGTGCGACA
Organism: Candidatus Alistipes equi; assembly: GCA_018065435.1. Taxonomy (GTDB): domain Bacteria; phylum Bacteroidota; class Bacteroidia; order Bacteroidales; family Rikenellaceae; genus Alistipes; species Alistipes equi. Next base: position 13,413 of record JAGHTK010000122.1, on the reverse strand, counting down.
TCCGAGGTTTTGGAAAAGGCCTACGAGTTGGCTTCTCAGATAGAAGGAATAGAACATATATCATCCTGCGCTGGTTATGGTTTTGCATCCGGAGCAAGTGCATCGGCTGGATGTCTTATCATAAAATTAAAACCATTCGAGGAACGTGAAGACGAAGCTACTTCAGTAGCAGGTATTGCTATGCAACTTGATATGGCATTCTCCCAAATCCAGTCAGCAACATTTATTATCGGTGCCATGCCAATGATTCCAGGTTATGGAAATAGTAATGCCATAGAGGTATATCTTCAGGATAATAGTGATGGCGATATGGCTGAATTTGCAGCTGCAAGAGATAAGTATGTTGCTGCTCTTTCCCAAAGGCCAGAGATACAGTATGCTTTCTCATCCTTCAGTCTTGATTTCCCACAATGGGAAGTATGTGTAGATGTGGCTAAATGCAAAAGAGCTGGACTCCTTCAGACAGATGTTCTAAGTGCATTGTCGAGTTTCTATGGTGGTCAATACGTGTCGAATATTAACCTCTTCTCGCACACTTACAAGGTGATGCTTCAGGCAGCTCCTCGCTATAGAATGAATGAAGAATCGCTTAATACAAAATTTATAACCCTACCGAATGGTTCGATGGCTCCTCTAACGCAGTTCGTTACATTGAAAAAATCATATGGGCCGGAGGTTGTGAGCCGTTTCAACCTTTTGCAGGGAATCAATATCAACGTTCAGCCGAACCCGGGATATTCTACCGGTGACGCTATTCGTGCTATTAAGGAAACTGTAAAGGCAGAACTACCGGAGCAGTATACTACAGACCTTGCAGGTATGGCTCGTGAAGAGTCCGAACAGGGAAGTATTGTTGTAATATTTGCAATATGTATTCTTATGATATATCTCATCCTGTCGGCATTGTATGAGAGTTTCTTGTTGCCATTTGCAATTCTTCTTTCTATCCCTGCAGCGCTTTTCGGCGCATTTGCCGTAACTATAGCTCTTGGAATGGAAAACAACATATATCTGCAGACGGGTATTATTATGTTGATTGGACTTATTTCAAAGACTGGAATTCTTATTACCGAATTTGCAGTTCAGAAGAGAAAGGAAGGAATGAGTATCGTCGATGCTGCCATTGCAGCTGCCGGTGTGCGTTTGCGTCCTATTATGATGACCGTTCTTACTATGGTCTTTGGTCTTTTGCCACTGCTTGTAGCTACAGGAGTTGGTGCAAATGGTAATCGTTCTTTGGGTACTGGAACCGTTGCTGGTCTTGTAATTGGAACGCTCGGTCTAATGATTATAGTACCAGTTTTGTTTATTGTGTTTGAAACGTTGCAGGAGAAACTGCAGCATAAGGAAGAAAAACAATGAGAACAAATAAAATTCTAATTATATCGATTGTCGCTCTTATCTGTACCGGATGTGGTATTTATGGCAATTATAGTCGTGATGCTCGGATTGAACAAAATGCCACCAATCTTTATAGAACAGAGACAACAAACCAGGCAGACGCTCAGGATGTGGCATCCTACAAGGAGATGTTTACGGATACTTGTCTATTACGTCTAATAGACAAAGCACTTGTGCAGAACACTCAATTGCGTATTGCTCATAATCGTGTCCAGCAGGCAGAGGCCGCTCTGAAAGCTTCTAAACTTGCTTTTCTGCCATCCTTTGCATTTGCTCCTAACGGAGGTTTGTCAAATTTTGATTGGGGCAAAACGGGATGGTCCTGGAATGCATCTTTGCAGGCAACCTGGCAGATAGATGTTTTTGGTGGTCTGCGTAATGCTAAACGTCAGCGCAAAGCTGCATTAGAGGGAAGCAAGGCGTACGAAAAGGCTGTAAGAACAGAGGTTATATCAATGACTGCAAAACTCTATTATACCATCTTGATGCTTGACAAACAGGTACAAATAGCCAAGCAAACCACGGATTCATGGAAGAAGAATATCGAAACCATGAAATTTATGATGGAAGGTGGTATGACGAATGATGCAGCCGTTTCACAAACAGAGGCTGATGCATACAAGGTGGAAGCCATGATGCATGAGTTTGAATCGGAACTTTTCCAGGCAGAAAATGCATTGTGCTCCTTTATAGGGACAATCCCTGCTTCAATTGTTCGAGGCAATATAGATAATCAATCAGTACCTAAAATTCTTCGTGTAGGTGTACCTGTTGAACTTCTTTCACGTCGTCCGGATGTAATACTAGCTGAAAAAACGCTCACTCAGTCCTTCTATGCTACACAGGAGGCTCGATCTGCGATGTATCCAAAATTGGTTTTGCAAGGAGCAGGTGGTTGGACAAATATTGTCGGAGATGTTGTTGTTAATCCTGGCAAACTCCTTCTTACTGCTGCTGCTTCACTCTTTCAGCCTATATTCCAGAATGGGCAATTACGAGCTAATTTGAAAATAGCAAAGAAGGAACAGGAGAATGCTTCACTTCAGTTTGCCCAGAAGGTTTTGGATGCAGGATGTGAGGTCAACAATGCTATGGACAAATGTCAAATGTCTAAGAACAATGCTCTTCTTTACAAAAAACAGGTTGAAGCTTTGACAAGAGCCGTGGAAAACACGAAACTTTTGATGGAGAATGGCTCCGCGACATATATTGAAGTCCTCTATGCTGAGCAGGCGCTTCTATCTGCTAAAATTAAGGAAACAGCCAATCAGTTTGATACGCTTGCCGGTATGATTGCTGTTTACGCTGCGCTAGGAGGAGACAAAGAGTAACTATCATAGACCTTTTCAGAGCGGATGCGCTTGCATAAGAAGGATATCATTCTAATTGAGTTATTTTTTTAAGAATGATTCAAAAAGCTAAAGCGTGATTCCTTCTTTTCTTGACAAAGAAGGATTACGGCATGGTTGATGCTATGCTTTGAAAAGTAAGTATAATAAAAGCATTTCGGTAGATCCATCTTATTTTGAGTATGGAAAGCCGAGATGCTTTTTTCGTAATTGGGGGTATTCTTTATGATGTGGTTTCTTGGAATAGGGATTATTGACTGCTAGACAATCAAAGGAACATGATTATAATGAAAAAATCTGCAAATTGTTGAAGATTGACAACTTGCAGATTTCATTTGTGCCCAGGACGAGATTTGAACTCACACGACCAAAACGGTCACTACCCCCTCAAAGTAGCGTGTCTACCAATTCCACCACCTGGGCTTTTGCGTTGCAAATGTAAATATTTTTTACACTCCCTCCAAATCAAAAATTTAAAATGATACGAAAGAATAGGTTTTCTTTGAATCTTATCTGCCTTTGAAGATAATTTTGCCGTTGCTAATTGTGCAGATGAGATGACTATTGAGTATACCTAATCGTTCAGCTTCAATTAGATCTTGATTTGATAGAACAAGATTTGCGTTCATACTTTTCTTAAGAATACCATTGCCATCTTCCAGACCTAGTTGCTTAAATCCTCCTAAAGACATTATTTGAAGGGCGCGTGTGATGTCAATTTTTTCTTCTGGACCAATCATTGTTTCCATAACGAATGGATCATTGCGGTATACCATATTATATATCACAAAATTATACTGCATGTCAAACGGAGTAGGAAAACATGATCCGAATGCGACATTTATGCCGTTTTTCAATAGAGAGTTAAGTGGAAATATTTTTCCGGCACGTTCTTCTCCAAGCATCGGTACAATTTTCTCACGAACCATTTCATTGTTCTGCCATTCCCAAGGATTCACAACGGCACCAATATTCAACTCTGCCATCAAACTGAGATCTTTTTCGCAAACAAGTTCCAAGCCTATGATACTATTGTTAGTGTTGCTTTTACCACTACGTTGAATGGCTTGTATAAAATCGTGAGTTGCTCCGTCCCCCACGCAGTAGGCATGAACTCCGATGCCGGCACCATTTGCCCGTTCAATGATTTTATCCAATTCTTCACTAGACCATATTCTTTTTCCAAAAAATCCTTTCTGGTCGCAATATGGCATGGTTAGTAGGGCTGCGCGGTCTTCGATTTTCCCATCCAAAACGATTTTTATGGCATTGAATTGAAAGAATTCACTTTTGTTCTTTATGACGTTTTCAATCAAATTGTCTAGTTCAGCAAGGAAATCCTCGTCATGGTATAATTCATATTCAGCAAAAACTGGCATGAGCAGTTCACCTTTCCTATCCATATCCATATATAAAGCATGAAGTTCACGTCCATTACTTTCTTCATACATTACAACTCCGTTGCTGGCAAGATGTTTCTGCATAGTGATAATCTCCGTGCTTGTAGGATTTGCTGTTTTGCAACTAGTTATTCCACTAACTGCGCAATTTACAAATCCAGGCATCAAAAGTCCATCTTCGTAGATGATTACACGTGTTTGAGAAGATATGTAAGGTCTTGCCTTTTCTCCAACAAAAATTATTTTCCCGTTGAAAATTGCCATCTCTCCATCATCAGGACGCAATCCATTATCCAAAAGAAGCCGTGTTTTTACCACAATATCCGATTCATGTGAGCAGGATGTGAATATCAACATTGTAAGAGCTATGGCATAAAGAATATGTTTCATATGTTTAAGTTGTTTTTTCAAATATACTTCAAATTTCTGTTTTTGTAACTACTCAAGTAGATTGGTCGTAAGATGACTGCATGACATTCGATAGGCAATACTCAATGCTTTTCCTGTGCGCTATGATAATTCGAAAGAACGAAATGATGCCTATTCGTTTTCATCAGCCGTTTGTATGAAAAAGGCTCATAATATGTAGCTTTAGATAATTTCTAAAATGTATCATATAAGGATGTTAATTTTGTATATTTGTGTAAAGAAACTTTGCTAAAGAATAATTATGAAAAGAATGATTTTGTTTTTGGCAATATTTTTTGCCTATGAATCATTTGCGTGTACATCGGCTATTGTATCTCCGGCATTAAGTCGCGATGGCGGTGCGATTTTGTGGAAACATCGTGACAACACGACCCACGATACGTGCGTAGAGTACATAACTGGCGGAAAATACGCCTATACTGCGTTAGTGAATTGTTTTTACGGCCAAAGAAGAGGAGTGTATGCTGGTTTGAATGAAGCAGGATTTGGAGTAATGAGTACGGCTACGAGAAACCTTTATGTAAAAAGGGAACTGACTGCAACAGAAGAAAGCCAACAACCGCAATTCGTACATTCTGTTGCTGTGTTAGGCCTTAAGTCATGTGCTACAGTTGACGAATTTGAAAATGCGCTAAAAAATTTCCCACGCAAACATGGTTTTCAAACAAATTTAGGTGTAGGAGATTCCACAGGATGTGCTGCCTATTTTGAAATTTGGGAAACGGGATATCGTCGTTATGATGTAAAAGATGGCTCCTTTGATATAAGGACAAATTTCTCCTTTGCCGGTGACCCCAAAAAATTTGGCAAAAGCAAACGGCGTTATGATTTGATGCAACAGTTGATGGGTGACCACAAGGGAACTTTTACGGCTTTGGATTTTATAAACTATTCTCGTTCATACAAGTCTATTCAATATGGGGATATCCTCAAAGACCCCCACAAATATGCCTCGGACAACCATTGTGTGGCTAGACGAACATCGGTTGCAAGTATAGTGATTGTTCTAGGTCGAAATCCACACATGCTCATTATCAACGCAAATCCAGTGACAGGTGCTACGGTTCCTGTGTGGGTGGCACAAAAGAATAAATTCCCAAAATGTCTTAGACCATTTTCAGAACAGCACAAACTTTCCCGTATTGCTACCAAAATGCTCTATACACGAAAATCAAAAGATGCTTATCTTTTAAACAAACCTCTTGCACGTGCTATCAACAGGATTACTCCTCCGGATTTTGATGAGAAGGAGATGCCTCGTGATATAGATGCTTTTAATGCTATGGTGGATAAAGAGGTGGATGCATATTTAAGTAAATTGCGCACTATTCTATAGTTTGACATCTGTCAAGATTATCTTAAATTTGCGCTTTGTAAAATTATACACGTCATGCTAAAGGATATATTGAAATTCTATAAGAATTTTCCAAAGGAAGGAATTAATTTCGTAGACATCATTCCGTTTTTGCAGTCGAAAGAGTCTATGCGTGAAATTACTGCAGCGCTCGATCGAGTAGTTACAGCTCCGAATGTAATTGCTCCCGAAGCTAGAGCATTTCTTTTTGCTACACCGCTTCTTTGCACAGATGGCGTTGTTGAGGATGTTGTTCCGTTGAGAAAATCGGGTAAACTTCCATACAATGAAGGTGATTTGGTTGAGGTGAAAATAACGAAGGAGTATGGCTTTGATACGCTCTTTTATCGACTAAGTGATTTGTGCACATGCCGTGCCAATTCAGATACGATATACATTACACTTTTGGATGATGTGCTTGCAACAGGAGGAACTGCCGAGGGAGTTGCTCGCTCTTTGGAAAGTCGCACTATTACAAAAAACGGCAAAGAGTATCGTATAAAAATCAAGGAGTTCGTTTTTTTGGTGGGCATTCCAGAAATTCATGGTACAGAGCGTCTTGAAAAGATTGCTCCGGTTCATTGCCTCATGGAAATATAAAACTTTGTGTTTTTGTGTTTATGGAGGCTTCTGGGAGGTCTCCTTTTTTTCTTGTAATGAATCTAAATACGGGGCTATTATCCTTTTTTTTATAAATTTGCGTGCGAAAATAAAACAATCTCATATATGAAATTTCAGGAGTATAAAAAGCTTGATCTTCCGCAATTGGCTGCGGATGTATTGGCTCTGTGGGATAAGGATGACACCTTTAAGAAGAGTATAGAAACGATGGAGGGCCATCCGTCATTCGTTTTTTTTGAAGGCCCACCTTCGGCCAATGGTATGCCAGGCATTCACCATGTCATGGCACGTACTATCAAGGATGTGATTTGCAGATACAAGACACAATGTGGATATAGGGTTTTAAGAAAGGCAGGATGGGATACTCACGGACTTCCTGTTGAACTTGGTGTTGAAAAGACTCTTGGAATCAAGAAGGAGGATATCGGCGTCAAGATTTCGGTTGATGATTATAATAGGGCGTGTCGCAAGGATGTGATGAAATACACCTCCTTTTGGAGCAAGGTTACCCGTCAAATGGGATATTGGGTAAATCTTGATGATCCATACATAACCTATGATAATAAATACATAGAGACGTTATGGTATCTTCTGAAGGAACTCTACAAAAAGGGTCTTCTTTACAAAGGTTATACAATACAGCCATATTCACCTGCTGCTGGTACGGGACTTTCTTCGCATGAGCTCAATCAGCCAGGTTGCTATCGTGATGTAAAGGATACAACGGTCACGGCTCTGTTCGAAATTAGTGATGCTCCAGAGGCTTTTAAGGGCTGGGGACGTGCCTGCATAGCAGCATGGACGACAACTCCGTGGACCTTGCCATCGAATACAGCCCTGTGTATAGGTCCAAAAATTCAGTATAGCCTTTTGGATACGTTCAACCCTTATAATGGTGAAAAAATTTCTGTTGTAATCGCTACAGAACGCATATCGGCATACTACAAGGAGGAAGGACTTAATCAGGAACTTGTTTTCGATTCGCAGTCCAAAATAGTTCCTTACCATGTTAGAAAAACTTTTCTTGGAGAGGAACTCGTAGGCCTTCACTACAAACAACTCATGCCGTGGGTAAAACCTATTGAGAAAGTGGATGAAAATGCTCCGGAATATGTAACGAATTATGCTGAAAAGCATCCGGATAAATGCTTTACATATGCTAATGACAAGTTTGTAGAAATATCCGAAGAGGCATTCCGTGTTATTGCTGGAGATTATGTAACAACTGAAGACGGAACGGGTATCGTTCATATTGCACCTACATTTGGTGCCGATGACCAAAGAGTTGCAAAGGCTGCTGGAATCCCTGCGCTTTATATGATTAATCGTCTGGGAGAAACACGTCCGATGGTAGATTTTTCGGGCAAGTACTTCTTGTGTGAGGAACTCTCAGAGCAGTTCGTTGAAAGGTGTGTCAATCGTGAGCTTTACGCAAAGCACGAGGGTGCTTTTGTAAAGAATGCGTACGATCCTAAGTACAACGAAGGAGGTCGTTACGACGAGGCACGTGCTTCCAAAGAGGAAGATCTCAATATCTTCATATGCCTTGAAATGAAGGCTGCGGGAGAAGCTCTTAAGATTGAAAAGCATGTACACAATTATCCTCACTGCTGGCGTACGGATAAACCTGTGCTCTATTATCCGCTTGATTCATGGTTCATTAGAGCCTCATCGTGTCGTGAGCGTATGATGGAATTAAATGCTACCATAAACTGGCAACCAGAATCTACTGGTTCCGGAAGATTTGGTCGTTGGTTGGAGAATCTCAATGATTGGAATCTTTCTCGTTCTCGTTTTTGGGGAACTCCTCTTCCAATCTGGAAAAACAGGGACTCCAGAGAAGAAATATGCATAGGTTCTGTTGAAGAACTATACGATGAGATTGAGAAGTCCGTTAAGGCTGGATTGATGAAGGAGAATCCATATCGCAAGGCGGGATTCGTACCTGGTGATATGAGTCAGAAGAATTATGACAAAATTGACTTGCATCGTCCATATGTAGATGATATTGTGCTCGTATCGAAAACAGGCAATCCTCTCTATCGTGAAAAGGACTTGATAGATGTCTGGTTCGATTCTGGAGCCATGCCATATGCGCAGTTACATTATCCATTCGAGAACAAACAGAAAATTGATTCAGGCGAAGCATTCCCTGCAGACTTTATAGCCGAGGGCGTTGACCAGACACGTGGCTGGTTCTACACTTTGCATGCAATCGCAACGATGCTCTTCGATAGTGTTGCATTCCGTAATATCATATCAAACGGTCTGGTATTGGATAAGAATGGGGACAAGATGTCAAAGCGTCTGGGCAATGCTGTTGATCCGTTTGAAGTACTTGATAAATATGGAGCAGATGCCACCAGATGGTATATGATATCCAATTCCGATCCATGGGACAACCTTCGTTTTAATGTAGATGGGGTTGAGGAAGTGAGACGCAAGTTCTTCAGCACACTTTACAATACCTATTCTTTCTTCGCCCTTTATGCCAACATTGATGGATTTACCGGAAAGGAAGAAGAGGTGCCAATTGAACGTCGCCCTGAAATCGATCGATGGATACTTTCTCTTTTGAACACGCTTACAAAGAACGTGAGAGAGTCTCTGGACAGATTTGATCCTACACCTGCGGCACGATATATACAGGATTTTGTATCGGAAAATCTTTCAAACTGGTATGTCAGACTTTGTCGAAAGCGTTACTGGGGAGGAGATATGAACGAAGACAAGCTTTCGGCATATCAAACTCTTTATACTTGCCTTGAGACAGTATCGATGCTTGCGGCTCCGTTTGCTCCGTTCATATCAGATCGTATATTTATGGATTTGAATGAAGTCAGCGGACGTCATCAAGGTTCGGTTCACCTTTGCAGCTTCCCTGTAGATACGGGCATAGAGGACAAACCTCTTGAGGATATGATGTCAATGGCACAGCGCCTAACATCAATGGTTTTGGCTCTGAGAAAGAAGGTGAATATAAAGGTACGTCAGCCTCTGGCACGTATTATGGTTCCAGTTCTTTCAGCTGAACAGAAAAAGATAATGGAAGCAGCAAGTGCGATTGTACGTACGGAGGTTAATGTTAAGGATGTTGAGATTATATCAGAAACGTCAGGTCTGATAACGAAACGTATCAAACCGAACTTCAAAACACTCGGTCCACGCTATGGTAAGTATATGAAACAGATTGCAGCCCTTACTGCAACTTTTTCGCAGGAGCGCATCCAGCAGATTGAAAAGAGTGATGTTGTAGAACTTGATCTTGGTACGGAGAAGATAACGATACTTCCTTCCGACTTTGAAATTACATCGGATGATATGCCAGGATGGCTTGTTGCAAGTGACGCCGGATTAACGGTTGCGTTGGATGTAACGATAACGGATGAACTTCGTGAAGAGGGCGTTGCCAGAGAAATTATCAATCGTATCCAGAATCTTAGAAAGAACTGCGGTTTTGATGTTACGGATAAGATAAAGGTAGAAATCGAAGATGTCCCTGTATTGCACAATGCGGTGGCGTTATATGCTGATTATATAGCAAGTCAGACGCTGGCTGTGTCAGTTAAGGCCGTTTCTGTTCCAAATGGAACATTTGTTATGGACCACCTAGACAAGGATACTCTACTCACGATTTACGATGAATATGTAAAGATTGCAATATCACATTGTTAGGTTGTGTTGTAAATTGACTAAATAAATAATATCTTTACACAAGAAATTAAGGTTATTAAAAAATCTATACTATGGCAGTTGTTGTAAAAAACCGTTATTCGGATGCGGAATTGGCAGAATTCAAGGAACTGATTCTAAAGAAACTTGAACAGGCACGTAAGGATTATGATTTACTGCGTTCCAATATTACGCATGTTGATGATAATGACACGGAAGATACTTCTCCTACGTTTAAGGTCCTTGAAGAGGGCGCTACTACACTGTCGAAAGAGGAGACAGAACGCCTTGCCACTCATCAAATGAAATTCATCAAAAATCTTGAGCTTGCTTTGGTAAGAATTGAGCATAAGACGTATGGTATATGTAAAACGACTGGGAAACTTATACCAAAGGAGCGTCTGTTGCGTGTTCCACATGCAACGGAAACCATTGAGGCAAAAGAAAGTCGTAAGTAGATTTTTTCCTAAAATAACTATGTCGGCCGGTTCTATGAATCGGCCGCTGTGTTTTTGTATCGTTCCAGAATTTGGCTAGAATCCTGAACTGATATCTTTGCCCATTTGAAAAGAAGACGTATATAATCCTCCATAGAGAGTTGCCAATTGTCAATTTCATGACGAATGCGCTCGCTTAGGATATGAGTGATAATAGCTGCTGTTGCTGAAACATTCAAACTCTCAACCAAACCATACATTGGTATTGCCATGAACTCATCAGCATTCTTTTTAATTTCATCGCTTATTCCGGTTTTCTCCGTTCCGAGTACAATCGCAAATGGACCTTTTTTTATATCGAACGTTTCAGGTGTTGAACCGCCTTCATGCGGAGATGTTGCAATAATGCGATATCCTTCCTCTTTAAGCGATGATATGAGCTGACTTGTAGAGGAGTGCCTGTGAATGTCAATCCATTTCTCGCTTCCGCGTGTAATGTGAAGTGAGGGCGCAAATGGACAGAGCTTTTCTACGGTGTGCAGACTTTGGATGCCAAAGGCATCGCAGTGGCGAATGACAGCGCTGGCGTTGTGCTCATGAAACATGTTTTCAGTGGCGATTGTCATGTATTTAGTCCTGTTTCGAAGGCACTGCTTGAGCGTTTCAGCCCTGCTCGAAAGCATAAATTCGAGAAGATAATTGGTTTGGCGTTCTATCTCGTCTAGCGTAAGTTCATTTTCTGTATTTGTCATCTTCATCAAGTATCTTTAGGTAGCTCTCGTAGCGTTCAGAAGAAATTGTCCCATTCTGCAAAGCTTCTATTACAGCACAACCTGGTTCGTGTCTATGGGTGCAATTGTAAAAGCGACATTCACTCAGTCTACTCATCATTTCAGGGAAGTAGTGCGAGAGTTCTTTTTCGGAAATATCTATAAGACCAAATCCCTTGATTCCAGGAGTGTCAATAATAAAACCACGATTAGAATAATTATACATCGTGGAAAATGTAGTGGTGTGCTTTCCCTTGTGAAAAGCATCTGACACCTCTCCTGTACGTATCTTTTCATTTGGTAGAAGAAGTGAGATGATGGAAGATTTGCCGACTCCGGAATTGCCAGTAAAAAGTGATGTCTTCCCTTCAAGACGGGATTCAAGAGCTGAGAGTCCGATATTATGTATGACTGAAAAATCAATCACTTCGTAACCTGTATTGGAATATATCCTGTGAAACGATTCTATTTCGTCATTTGAAAGAAGATCCACCTTGTTGAGAATGATAGTCGCCGGAATTTTATACGCTTCACAGGTGACTAACATACGGTCAATAAATTCCAAAGGAGTTTCCGGATTGTTTCTTGATACGACAATGTATGCCATATCAATGTTTGCGGCTATGATATGTGATTCCTTTGAAAGATTGGAAGCACGGCGTATCATGTAGTTTCTGCGAGGGTGAATTTCCGTTATGCACCAATCACCCATAGATTCATCCTTTTCTATCGAGACTTGATCACCAACAACAACTGGAGATGTTGAACGAACACCTTTTAGGCGAAGTTTACCACGAATTCGGCAATGAACAATCCCATTTTGGGTTAGAACTTCATACCAACTTCCGGTGGCTTTAACTACGATTGAATCCATCTTGCTAGATCTCTTTTTTTATAGAATCGACGCCCTTTGAAATGTTTTTGCCTACTTCAGGCATTTTCTCTTTGCCCCATTCCCAAAAAGGCATGATATGCTTCGATATGCCACGAACGGCTGTATAGGTTTTACTTTTTTCAGGGTAGGAAGGATCTACGAACTTCCATTCTCGGTTCAACTCTGCGAATACGGTGTACGCAATGCACAGAATCAATGCATACTTGACAAGTGAAAGGCATATTCCAAGAAGTATGTCGAGATTTCCAAGACCGATACCAGATACAATTTTCTTTAGAAGCTTTCCAAGTATTGCTGTTACTATGACAACTAGCACAAAACATATGATAAAACCAATGGTTGATGCTATGCGAGCATCATCGATATGACAATAAGATGCTGCTACATCCTTGAAATTTGTAGCCACAATGATACCAGCTATAATGCCTAACAGGGAGAAGAGTTGGTATATAAACCCGTGCTTCCACCCTTTAAATATTGCAATAACCCCAACAAGGATTGTTATAATGTCAAATACGTTCATAACTCTTCTCAAAAGGTTACGTATAACTACCCATAAAAAACCGTAGCTTTTTTCCTTTACTGCTAATACCCATCTATGTTACAAGTTAAACTAGCGTAGTTTAAGTAGTAAAAAGTAATAGAGAACTACCTACTCTCTGACCCAATTGTGAACTTTTTGTCACATGCATAGTGTAAAGACTTAACTTTCCTTCTTGCATGGATAATCAAAGACCACTCCATTCTCATCAACAAACCTCCACTGAGTGATATTGCGTTTTTCACTTAAAATAACAACTCCACATTTTGTTACTTTTCGTCCATCCGCTTCATATGGAATTGCGTAGCCCTTATCATCAATTTGCGAAAGTGCATTTTCTACTGTATCGTCTACCTTCAACTCAAGAACGAAAATATCGCTCTTGGTCTTAATGACTACATCTGCTCGTCCAATAATGCTCTTTACTTCAGTGTCTACTTTGTTATTTAGCAGTGAGAAGACAATGTATAGAAGCATTTGGTAGAAGGCTTCGCGCTTGCGTTTTATCATCCATTCTTTCTTGGTAATTATGTCGTATGGAAGA
>JAGHTK010000060.1 GCA_018065435.1 Candidatus Alistipes equi | reverse complement strand
TGAGCAAGTAATGTTGCAATTGAGAAATGGCAAACATCATTTCATTGTTGCAATTAAGAATGATAGGCAAGAGATTGCCATGTATGGCCTAGACAATCCTTGTGAATATCTTTCAGAATTCCATGAAGATACAGTGATGTATAAGAAGATCAAGGTAGAAGAAAATAAATTTTTTTACGCGTTCAAATGCTATCGTATGGGAAGTATTCAGAACACTGTATATGTAGCAAACGAAACAAAGAATAAACGATTCTCACCTGAAAAGTACAATAAAAAGCAATCTACATTTGGATTAATTGTGTTTGAGAGCGATTTGGATCTGCTTCCTTATGAAGTTTATGCAGCATATGATGATAGATGGAAAATCGAACCATATGAGAAACTTCGAAAAAGTATTATGGAAAATGGAGCCATTAACGTTCACTCAGATCCCTCTGCAAGGGCAACAACGTTTATAAGCAGCATATCAAACATTATGGGGTGTAGGCTTATGAAGGCAATGAAAAAAACAGGCCTGTCAAAAAAATACTCAATCAAAGAAATACTAAGACGTCTAGGTCACTGCATGGAGCAAATGGATGATGATGGAAATTGGAGTAATACTGCAAGACTCAAGAAGACAGAGGATATCTTAAATGTCATATTCAAGGTTGTATAGTGGTATAAACTACAGATTTTTTAGTAATTTACCGAGTTATGGGTTAAACATCCCATTCGCGGAGCCTCACACGATACTACTATAATTTTTTGAAATATTTTTAAGTTACAAGAATCAAGCGGGAGGTGCCATCATCAGACATCTCCCGTTTTTTAGATTCTATAAGACATCCTAAAAAAATCACTTTATCTGCAATCTTCTCTTTATTGCCTCAAGCCAATAATAGTCGGCATAGTTCAGCGGCAAATCGACCTCATTTCCGCCATTGAGATCCGTTACACTATGCTGAATAAGGAATCCTCTTCCCTTGCCAAGAGGCATGCGATACGCATCAGAAGAAAGCGATTCTATCATCTTATCTGCTGCCTTAAGGTAATTTTTATTCTTAGTATAGGTATACAGTTCCAAAAGCGCAGAAGCTGAGATTGCTCCAGCCGAAGCATCACGTTTTGCATTAGGAATATCCGGTGCATCGAAATCCCAGTATGGAATCATATCCTCTGGTAAATTCTTGTGTGAAAGGATAAATTTTGCAATCTTTTCTGCCTGCTTGAGGTACTTTTTATCCTTTGTATAGCGGTAACATACAGTATATCCATACATACCCCACGCCTGACCACGAGACCATGCAGATTCATCTGAATAACCCTGCCTTGTACACTTGGAGCGTATAGCTCCCGTTTGAGGATCATAGTCAACCACATGGAACGAACTATTATCCTTACGGAAATGGTTCTTCATCGTTGTATTGGCATGTGTAATGGCGACATCGCGATATGTATTATCTCCCGAAAGGATGCTTGCTTCAAAGAGAAGTTCCAAATTCATCATATTGTCGATGATTACAGGACAAATCCAACCCTTCTTCTTATTTGGTCTCCAGGACTGAATGATTTTAGCCTCTGGACGGAAACGCGTACATAACGATTTCGCCGACTGTATGATTATGCTACGGTACTGTTCGTTTCGAGTAATGCGATATGCATTACCATAACTGCAGTACATCATAAAGCCTATGTCATGGTTACCTGTAAAGAATTGATTTGATTCAAGACCTTCGGTAAAATGTTTTGCAGCGTCAGCCCAATATTGTTCATTGGTAAATTCATACATATACCATAGCGAACCTGGGAAGAAACCAACAGTCCAATCCGTAAGTTTGGTTGGCTTCAAAGAGCCATCCTCCTTTATAGTACGTGTATAGAGAGGCTTGTCCGTCCCCCATGTTTCCCTAACCTTGAAACGAAGTTGTTCCGAAGAGAATGCAATAGGGCATTGGAATATATTTTTCACACATGTAAACCAATCATCTGCACTTTTTAGATTACCCTTACTCCAGCAACTTCCAAAATGATAACGGAAAGTCTCACCACGACCAATCTTCTTTCCAACCATGCCAGATGCGCCTTCTGTAGAAAGATACGTAGCTCCAGGAACTACAACCGCAACACCAATCATTCCATCCTCTGGCTCAATCGATGTATCGGAAGCCTTTTCCCATATTGCGTAACTATCAGATGTGCTATACTCCTTTTCGATGGTTTTCTGTTTAAGATGTCGATTGATACCTGCAACAACAAGCAGTGAATCGCCATCGAACTCATACGAATCCTCGACCTCTACGAAGTATGTGTCAGCTCGTACGGTAAACTTCTTTGTAAGCGATATATTCACTCCTTCGAACTGCCACTGAGGATACGACAAAGTGAAAACCACCTTGTCATCCTTTTGCTCAAGTATTTTCCAACTTCTATAGTTTGTAGAAGGATAGGCAGGACGACCATTAACCAAAGGTACCGATGCTCCACCTCCAAGACTTTTTGAAACTTTATAGCAGTCTTTGCCGTTACCCCAATTCTTGTGATAAGAGCGTCCCTCTTGCAATTCCATGCGGTAGCGTTCGTTGGCAACAAGACCCCCAGGTGTCTTTACCCATATATCTATTCCGGGAGATGTAATGGAACCCTTCCCGCAATTTTCAAGGCTCTTTCCATAGATTCTTCCTGCCACAAGATTGTTCTCAAAGACAAAATCATCATGTCTTTCAGGAACAAAACGAGCCATAACTCGCTTTTGTGCAAAAACTTGCGCATCAATAACTAGTAGCACTAAAAGTGCCACACAAAGTATCGTTCTTATTTTCATCTTAAATCAGGTATTTCGCACCAGTCCATGTCGGAATAGTCATCGTTCTCTCCGCACATGGCCCAAATAAATGTATAGGCATGTGTTGCGCAGGCGCTGTGAATGCTCCACTGAGGGCTTATCACGCTCTGCTCATTGCGCATCCAGATGTGGCGTGTTTGCTGAGGTTCTCCCATGAAGTGACAAACAGCATCCTTCTTAGGAACTTCAAAATAGAAGTACACCTCCATTCTGCGATCGTGCGTATGCGCTGGCATTGTATTCCATGTGGAGCCAGGATTGAGTTCCGTCATTCCCATCTGCAACTGGCAACAAGGCACAACTTCCTTCACAAGAAGACGATTTATTGTTCGCTCGTTCGATTCTTCCAAACTTCCACAATGCATAACCACAGCATCCTTCTTCGAAACTTTCTTTATACCTGTTTCTTTATGAGCCGTAGCAGAGCAGAAGTAGAAGTGTGCAGGATTAGAAGCATCATCACTAGAAAATGTCACATCACGATTTCCGCGACCTACATATAAAGCCTCCTTATAATCAAGATGGAACTTTTCATCACCAACGCGTACCGTACCCGGGCCTCCTACGTTGAATATGCCAAGTTCCCTACGCTGTGTAAAAAAGTCTGAACGGAGGATATCTGGAGCTGAAAGTAGTAGTTCTTCGTTTACAGGGACAGCACCTCCCGTTATGATGCGGTCGAACATAGAATATACCATGTTTATTTCACCATCGACCATCACATTCTCAACAAGATACTCTTCGCGCAAGCGCTCAGTATCGTAGTGTCTTGCATCAACATTACTTGATGCCTGACGTACTGTACAATTTATCTTTGCCATAGAAACTTTACTTTGGTTGTTTTCCAATATATGCCAAAATACCTCCATCAACGTAGAGTATATGTCCGTTTACGGCATCCGATGCGTGGGAAGCCAAAAAGACTGCAGGGCCTCCAAGTTCCGAAGCATCAAGCCAGCGTCCTGCAGGTGTCTTTGCACAGATGAACGAATCGAAAGGATGACGACTCCCATCCGCCTGTTTTTCGCGCAGTGGTGCTGTTTGTGGAGTTGCAATGTATCCTGGGCCTATTGCATTGCACTGGATATTGAATTCACCATACTCCGAACAGATGTTGCGTGTAAGCATTTTCAATCCACCTTTGGCAGCGGCATAGGCAGAAACCGTTTCGCGACCAAGTTCGCTCATCATCGAGCAGATATTTATAATCTTACCCTCTTTGCGCTGCATCATTTCCGGAAGTACAGCCGAAGAAACGATAAAAGGAGCCACAAGGTCAATGTCAATGACACGTTGGAAGTCCTTTCTTGGCATCTCATGCATAGGGACTCTTTTGATTATTCCTGCATTGTTTACAAGTATGTCTATCTGACCTACCTCCTGATGAATCTTTTCTACAAGCTCTCCCACAGCTTTCTCATCCGTCACATCGCATACATATCCATGCACGTTACTAATTCCGGCCGCGCAGTAATTCTCAAGTCCTGTGGCTAGGAGTTCTTCGTTGATATCGTTAAAAACGATGTTTTTTATTCCAGCTGCAACAAAAGCCTTTGCTATGTTAAAGCCAATACCATAAGATGCGCCTGTAATCCAGGCATTCTTACCTTCAAGTGAAAATAGATTTGTCATAAATCCAGAAAATTAACTGGCAAATGAATAATTATGTATGTTATGTCAAGTAATCGAATTTTCTACTGTACAACAGGTACCTGAGTTTCTGCTTGCAAAGGCTGAGCTTCACACGGCGAAACAGGTGTCTCACATGGAGTTTCGACAACTTCCGTAGGTTCTTCCTTCGAACAGTTTATTCCAATAAGATTCAAATTGTCAGTAAAATACAAGTACGCAAACGCCGCGATAGCAATGAGTACAATCCATCTAACAATTTTCTTCCAGAGAGGTGTCTGTTTCTTCGCAAACGGATCCTTCAGACGAAGCTTCGGATATTTAGGTGTTGTAGTTAGGGTTGCACCGAAAAGAATGTTAATTAAAACCTCGGCATTGATAGCCCATCCGTTAGCATTGAGAATTGGACCTAGGTTACGCTTGCGCAACTTACCCCAGGCAAGGAAGCACGAAGGACCCGATATAACGAGCATAATTGCCAAAATAATAAGTAAGGTCTGCCATACTGGAGTTCCTTTGATTCCAGTTACAAGGCTCGTAATAGCAGCACCAATATAGCCCAAAGCCAAGCCTATAGCAGCAAAGATACCTGCGAACTTTGCGATGTCGAATGGCACCTTCTTAGGTTCGCCTTCCTTTGGAATTTCCGTTGATGCGGCCTTTGCCTGCAAATCAGCCATTACTTTACTATCCTTTTCAGCTGCTGACTTATTAAGAAGGCCAACGCAGAAATCCCAGAACTTTACATATGGACTCCAAAATGCCTGACGCAGGCTTATCGGGTTATCTACAATGCTTGTAATGGTTGCATCCCAATCTTCGCCTGAGCGATCATAGAATATTGCATGCTTTCCAGGGCGCAGATGTTTTACACCACCAGCTGTCATTGCAGCAACAATCTTCATTGTTGCGTTTTTCTTTTTGGAAACGCAGTCACAGTAGATAAGAAACATTCCACTTAAGGTTGACATATTGCTGTGCTGACCCATATCCGAAACCTTTACACAAAGATTGCAACAACGGCTATCTATGAAAAGTTTTCCAGCATCGAAGATAGCCTTCGGTTCTGCATCTCTTGTGTAAAAATCCTTAAGAAGAACGTAGTTCATCAAAAACTTGTAAAAGTCTCTGTATAGATAGAGCAGTTTTTCAACTTCAAAGATTGCAGCTGCCTCGCTCTCATATTTTTTATCTTCTTCAATAATATCAAGGATTTCCTGCTTGCGTATTTCGCTTACAATCTTCTTTATTTCATCCTTTCCAATGGATTCAACAGCGGTTCCCGCCTTAGATGCATTCCATGCGTTGTAAGCATTAAACGACGATGCAACTTCGTTCCACTCCTGTTCAGTTATAGAATCTTTATCCTTAAAAAGTGTAGTTTGAAGAAGTAAAATCTCGGATGACCATGCAGGATTTACCTTTGAAAAGCAAAGTACGGCATCCTTCGTAGGTCTAGCAAGCGGATATGATGAAAGTTCTTGTAGTTTGTCCGTAAGCAAGTCCCCAGCAATCGATGATACCCTTTCAGGATTTACATCCAAAGCCGATGAAATTTCGCTATCAAAATTAATGAGCTTGCAACGAAGGAAATAGTCTTCAACCTTGCTCTTTACAGCATTAATCGTAGCAAGAGCCGTTGCCGTGTCAGCACCGTAAGGAAGAATGTGTTCACTATCGTTTTCTGCTGCCGAAATCCAATCAATATATGCTGCACACTCTGCGTAAAATTTTTCTACTATGTCAGCCGTAACGCCCTGTTCACCTGAGCGGTCGGCAACGGAGCCGATAGTAGTCTGGGCCTTTAAGATAATATCGCGTAGTGTTTCGTCCTCGGTAGAAGAGGCAGTAACCACGCCATCCCCATTAAATTTTGTATTTTTGAAAATAGCTACAGAATCAGATGCCTCGGCAAGAGAAATCTCATCTTTCTCTAGTCCAAGATTACGCAATATATGACTTGCCGATGAGTAAAGTCTTGCACCATTTTCATCTTTTTGGTTGATATATCCAAGTTTGAGGATGGAATTTCCCTCAAGCAGGGAATCCTTGTTCGAAAGAACACGCGTAAGCCACTTCGCTGTAGCTATCACCTCATTTGCACGAATCTTGTCATCCGAATCAACATCAAGATATTTAAGGGTCTTCTTATCAAATTCAAGGCCATCTATTGGGCAACTTAAAACTGTCCACATTTTCTGATCAAGTTGATCGAGATTCTCGATATCTTGACCCGATGTAATGTTTACTCTTACAGCTCCTCCCAAAGAGCAGTAATTCCACTTGTACTTATTCTCTTGCATATCTGTTTGTGTTTTATCTCTTGCATATTTATTTGTATTTCAATCTGCAAATTAATTGTTTTGTCACTCAAAAGCAAATCACAAAATCGGTTCCATGTATTCAACATCTTTTGCATGTTCGAGTGCATACGCTATCTCGCTACGTGTACTAGAACCAATGTATCCGCCTCGGTTAATAACAAAGATTGCATCCGCCATATCAATTTTACGTTTGTGCATATCGTCGAGCATCGCCTTCACACCTTCGTCCCACACTTCCTCATCACCTGCATGTCCGAAAAGACCCACGGAAATCACTATGTTCCCATAAAGGGTTAACTCTTTTTGGACGCGAAGGAAGTCCTCCTTGAAGCGTGTGCTCCCGCACAGTGTGACAACTCTGTATTTTCCGACCATGACTATACGATTTCAAATCCCATAATGTAATCATTCATGAAAAAACCATTCCCTATCGGGAAATCCCCGCTACGAATAATGCGCATTCCCATGCGTTCGTAAAATGCGCGAGCTGAATTATTTCGATTCACGTTGAGTTCCATTACAGCACGAGGTGCTTGTGAACGGACATAATCCAATGCTTTTAGAAAAAGTGCTCTTCCCACACCATGGTGTTGAATCTCGGGCATAACGTACAGTTTTTCAAGATGGAAACAAGGCATACCATCCCTCGAGTTATCCTCCCTTAGCGAAACATATCCTTTTTCTGGAGCAATGAAAAAGACATGACCAGAAGACATTTGTGAACGAAGGCTCTCGAAAGAATACATCCACTCCATCATATACTGAAGTTGTTGAGAAGATAGGATGGAACGATACGTAGCAACAAAGACAACGGATGCCATTTCCCTAATAAGGGGAATATCCTTCAGAGAAGCACGTCGAATTGCTACTGAGATGCACTGATCCATTTCAAAGCACTTTTGCGGATATAAAATCCATTTCCCTATTTAGGCTGTGATGCAAGTTTAAGTGCGACATCTCTAAATTCGCTCCATCTGTAGTATGAACCAGTCACAGGTTTTACACCACCGATAGTTGCTTCACTGCCGTTGTATATAAGCTTAAACAGAACATCCTGCTGTGCATTTCGATAGAAGATGAATTGAAGGTTTGAAGCCATCGGAATCTTATAGTTCTGCATCATATCCTTCAAATCCTCTGGAACGGATGGCATAACACCGAAATTATTGATGTCAAGGAACATAAGAAGCGAGTATATCACAAAATCATGTCCAAATCGCAAATCAGCATTGTGATTGCTTCTTCCTTCAATTGCATCATCAGCTCTTTTTACAATGTCAACTACGGTAGGAGCGACGTCGTTGCGGAAACGTTCATTAGTAAACTTATAGTCTCTATAGTTAACAGCCTCCCATACCTTTACACGCTCATCCTCGGAAAATACACCATCAAGGAATCTCTTTTCGGTATAGCTACGATATCCACTCCATACATCATACAAAGCAAAAAGGAACTCTTCCTTCTCTAGTTTGTCCTTATATACAGAAGAACTCTTTATAAGACGTGAAAGAATCGCATCAACATCAACAGTTCTACTTAAGAATGAATGATAATCTTCCATCTTTTGAGACTTCTTGCCTCTTTCATAGAAAACAAGTGGCAGAGCTTCAACAGGTGTAGCACGTGTAATGACTTGTTCCGAATGGTATGCGCGTTGTGTTAGCTTTATATTCGGATTGCTTTTTATCAGTGCATTACAGAACGACGCCATACTCATAATTACTCGGTTGTAAGGTGAAGAAGCGGCCGATACAACAGCATCACCTCCTAGGACTTCAGGAAAATCGCGATACATTTGCTCACCTATCTTGTAGAGTTGCTCAGCGCCAAGAGGAACTAAAGCTCCAAAATCATCCAAAGGTATTTCATAGAAATCCATGTATGCATCATAGAGCTTTTGTCCTTCTAAAGTTAGTGCACCTTCTTTCTTTGCTTTTTCCAAGACATCACGGATTAGAATGTAGGTTTCCTTAGCCCAAGCATAGCGAGCTCCGTGACGGTTATAATGTGAAATATAAAAAGCCTTATAGCCTTTCGGTTCTGCACTCAGTTTAGTATTATAAAAATTGTAAGGTCCTTCATGCCCACGGGCCAAGTCAATGTTTTCACGCACATTTTTCAAAGCCTGGCTTTGTGCCAATACACAGAAATGAGCCAAAGTGAATAGAATAAGAATAGCTACTTTTGTTAGAGTCTTCATATTTTTCGAAGGTTTTAATGTATTTTTTTGATTTTGGATGAACAGTGTTGACTTATTATCATAACCAAAACAGCAATAATAGAAAGAGAAATGCCTAAAGATACATTCCATGACAGACTTTCCCTAAAGAGAAGAACGCCAATAAGAATTGCTGTCAGAGGTTCAAAAACACCAAGCACACCAGTTTTCGTAGCGCCAATAACACGTGTTGAATATGTTAGCGAAAACATAGCTATAACGGTTGGAAAAATGGCAAGACCGATAAAATTCCAGATAGAACTAGGAGCTAATACGCCACAAAAAAAGTCACCTCCTTTAATAAGGTGATAGAAAAAGAACATCACCGTTCCAATAACTAGTCCATAATACGTAATTATATCGGCTGTTAACGACGATGCCTTGCGCGAAAGATGGATAACGACTAGATAGAATGCATAGCAAAGCGCACTAAATAAGGTAAGCATGATGCCCAATAAGGGAAATGCTTTCTCACTCGAAGGCAAGGTCATTAGTGCCACACCTATAAGCGAGAGCATTATTGCAAAGAGAGTTTGCCATGAAGGATATTCTTTTACGAAAATAAGAATCAGAACCGAAAATATCGGATATAAGTATATCAAGGTTGTTGCCAAACCAGATGGAATATACTGGTACGATTCAAAAAGCAGAATACTACTCGTTGCATATAGTATGCCTAGAAGAATAAGCACCGGGATCTGAGTGCGTTTTACGCGCCTGCTTTCATGACGAAAACGAATTAATACCGCCATTAGAAGAGCTGCCAGAAAGTATCTAAAGAATAACATAGTTGGAACTGATACTCCATTTGAAATAAGAGGTTTGGCAAAAAGCGGATTCATTCCATATGTCGCACCTCCTACTATCCCACAAAAATACCCTGCCATTATTTTGCGCGAGAACTTGCCCATTCTACATCATCTTGTTAAATTTTCTTAAACCCAAGAAATATCTCAATATTATGGAACCACGGAAGATATGTGCGGAAGGCTGGATTTTCATCCGTTGTATCTCTCTTCTTTGGCGAATAAGTCTGGGATGCCACTTAAAAAAGTCCCAATAAGCCTTAAAAACCATTCCAAAGGCAGTGACTTTACCAGAACAAAGATACGTAATGGCAGATAGCATGTCCAAAAAAGGTCTTACGACGCTCACCAAAAGACGTTGTCCACATGGAGCACATCTAAGTAACATTGCAAGGTTATTGCGATGGTTATAAAATATCTTGCGAGGCGATGAAGTGGAAAGAGTTCCTCCCCCAAGATGATAAACTTTACTTTCAGGAACGGCCACGACCCTTCCTCCTATAAGTTGTGTACGCCAGCAGAAGTCTATTTCCTCCATGTGAGCAAAAAATTCCTCCGCGAAGCCTCCCAAGGAGATAAAATGGCTGACTCTTAGACACATTGCAGCGCCACTTACCCAAAACACATCGCGTTCAGTGTCGTATTGACCTTGATCCTCTTCTTCTACGTCCAATATACGACCTCGACAAAATGGGTATCCCAAAAAGTCAATGAAACCACCCGCAGCTCCAGCATACTCAAACCTTGTTCTATAATTAAGCGAAAGCAGTTTTGGAGAACATACTGCAACATCCGGGTTTTTGTCTAGACATTGCACCAAAGGTCGCAGCCACCCCGGAGCAGGTTCGACATCGGAATTCAGAAGAACCGCATAACGATATTTATCAAGAAGTGATATAGCACGATTGTATCCGCCCGCAAAGCCAAAGTTTTGTTCTAGCCTTAAAATTCTGACAAAAGGATAGTTTGATTCTATAAAAGACACTGAATCGTCACTAGATGCGTTATCCGCAACAATTACATCAGCTTCCTTAGAAGTCGATATGACCGATGGCAGAAACCTCTCAAGAAAACGTTTTCCGTTCCAGTTTAGTATTACAACAGCCGTGTCTTTCATCTTCTATCTCGTATTACGTCGTATCTATAAGCCTTTCCCGTAAGAGGATCCTCCTTGTATTTCCACCTATTATGTGACCACATCCACAGTTCAGGACGGCGTCTGATGGTATTCTCCAAAAGAGTAACGTACCTCTGCGTTATCTGAAAGCGGTCCACCTTTTCTTCTCCATCATAAATAAGATGATAGAAGCAGTTGTAGTATCCGGCGCGAGTTCTATTCAATTCAACATAATAGACCGGCAGATGGTATTTCATAGCGAGTCTCTCACCGCCTTCAAAAAAGAGCGTTTTGTGGTTCAAAAATGTATACCAGTGGGGGTTATCGATATTTGTAGCGGCATTTTGGTCAGCAATTAAGCCCAATACCACATTACGTTGCTGATTGGAGGATCGCCAGTTAAGATAAAAACGAAGAATTTCCTCACTACGCAATACTCCCACGGAGTCCATTCGGCGAAGACGGGCATAAAGTGTATCTATTACCTTGCTTTTAATTGTGTGATAAGCAACAGCAAGAAAATGCGTACTTGAAAAACGAAGCGAGGCGAATATGTGATATTCCCAAAATCCGTAATGTGACGTAAGCACAACAACATCACGGCCTTTGGCAACTTCTCGAACGTTACCAATTCCATGATAGAAAACACGACGTTCCCTTTCTTTATCACTCATACCAGCAAGCGTAAGGGTGTTTATAACCGTTTCCGAAAGGGTATCGTAATATTTATTGCAAATCGAAAGTATATGCATCTGATCATATTCCGGAAACGAATCGTGCAGTTGCATAAGAATCAATTTGCGTCTATAGCGAAATACATCGCGAAAAAGAAAAGCCACAAAGCGGGTGAGCGGGCCATACTGAATTCTATATGGCAGCAATGCCACCATACGACAGAGAATCCACAAAAGACCTACTCCGAAACCTACTAGCACTCTTCGCATAAATCTTCTTCCTTTTTATCTCTTTCCAGTCTGGACTGATAGTCCAGTCCTGCAACCACAATAACAAACTCTCCCTTCGGAGTATTCTGTGTAAAATGCCCGACAAGCTGCTCGAGTGTTCCCCTTATGGTCTGCTCATGAATTTTTGATATTTCGCGTGAAACGGATGCATACCTCATAGGGCCGAGCGTTTCACAAAGATCCTTCAAAGTCTTCAGCACCCTATAAGGCGATTCGTAAAAAATCATTGTTCTACACTCAGTAGAAAGGGCCTGAAGTGCTGTTTGACGTCCTTTTTTCTGTGGCAAAAATCCAATAAAGGTAAACGTATCAGATGAAAGGCCACTTTGCACCAAAGCCGGAACAAAAGCCGTTGCTCCAGGCAAAGTTTCCACCTCCACGCCACGTCTTATACACTCCCTTACAAGCAAAAATCCAGGATCGGAAATGGCTGGTGTACCAGCATCCGAAATAAGTGCCACATCAGAGCCTTGTTCAATATAATCCACCTGCGTTGAAACAGTTTGATGTTCGTTGAATTTATGATAGGAACGAAGTGGTTTGCTTATATTGAAATGATTTAGCAATACGGATGATGTTCTAGTATCCTCCGCAAGGATAAGCGAAACTTCGCCGAGCACCTTAAGTGCCCTTAGCGTGATATCCTCTAGATTTCCAATCGGCGTAGGAACTATGTATAGTTTTGCCATATTTTAAGAAAATTTCTTGTCAAGAAGTGATGTAAGAATTTTTATGGATGGCCTGTTGCTTTGAAGATTTTCTTCAATGTAAATTATACAATCTTCAAATGTAGGAAGACTATCCAACTTGCTAAGAGTTCTTTCGAAAAGTTCATCATCGCCATAGAAAAGTTCTCGTTTGAGTATCATGCTTTCCGCAACAGAAAGACTTCCCATAAGCGATGTATGGTATAAAGCATCATCTGCCAAAGACTCCGTCGTAGGTATTGTATCTGCAACAACACTTGTCTGAATGCTCTCTCCCAGAAGTGAAGGTGAATTTTCCGACATTACATCCGAAACGGTCGTCTTATCGCCAAAAAGCAACTCACTTAATATTGATGCATCTGCTACAGCAAGTTTTTCTGAAGGTCCTTCGTTCGATGGCTGTACGTTTTGAACTCTTGCATCATGACCATATAAGGACATAATTACGCTTTTTCTGTTCCTCTTGGGTGCTATGGGTTCAATCTCCCCAAAAAGATTCTGTTCTACGATGCGTTCACTCTCTGAGCGAGAAGTTTCCATATTTACAGGTTCCTCCTTATAAGTCACGTTTTCCGATTTTGGCATCTGATCTGTTTGTTCAAGTAGAGTACCCGCAGTATCCATCTCTTTAGTAACTATAGGTTTTTTAGCTGAATCAGCATCCTGCAAAATTTCAGATATTTCTTCCTGTTGTTCTACTTCTTCTAGTACAGGCTTTTTTTCTTCTATCTCTTCTAACGAAGGCTCAAAAGATTCAGCCTCCTCTGGATAGGACTTTTGCTCTTCCACATCTTCTGGTACAGCCTCAAAAGATTCGACCTCTTCTGGTTCGAGTTTTTGTTCTTCTACCTTTTCTATTTCAGGCTCCTTAGCGTCATTGATTTCTTCCTTGACAGATAAGGGTTTCTTATCATCCAACGTGTCTTGCAAAAGTTCTTCATCAATATGAGTTGTTTCTTCCCCGCCAAGAGTCTCTTTTGCTTCTGCCATTACGACAAGTTCGTCATCCGTAGGATAATAATTATCACAGGGAGCATTGAGTATCGAATCATACGCCTTACGCAGATGACCTAGTAAAATATCACATTCTATGCTGGAAAGTTTTTCATGAGAAAGTTTTTGAACTATTCTCTCAAATTCCCTTATTGTTGCACTGTTCATATTGCAAGAAAATCTATAGCTAATTAATCCATGCAATATAATCATATTTTTTTCATTCCATCCTCTTTTTCTTATTAACTTTAGGACACACGCGTGATTTTTCTACCAGACTTTCTAGAAAAGTGTCTGTACTTCCTGTATCTTACGAAAAAGGGAGGTTTTTTGAAGCAATGTATTAAAAGGTAGTACATGACAAAAGTGGCATTTCTCCTAAACAAAGCAAGCCTAAAGTTTAGAGCTTAAAGAACCAATATGGAATAGTTGTACTATTGTTACGTTCGTAATTTCCTTGATTAAATAGTTGCTGTACAAAAAATGCATTGCAGTTTACTTGCGATTGTGTACTTTTGTTTAAGGGTAAAGGGGCTTGCTAGTTCATACTAAGCAGCAAGACTTAGTGATAATCAACGTATTATTTGGGTTATTGTCTTTTTTATGATAAATGTTTAATAATAATTTCAACCTCGCAAAACGCCCAGCGAAACTTGAGTAAAGAGTAACAATAGTCAACAACTTCAATACTTTTAATAACGTGACACAGAATTCTAAAAGATTCATAGCGATTGATGTACTGCGTGGATTAACCATTGCTATGATGCTTATCGTAAACAATCCGGGCACATACAGCTACGTTTTCTCACCGCTCAGACACTCAAAATGGGCAGGATGTACTCCCACGGACCTCGTTTTCCCGTTTTTTTTGTTCATCGTTGGAGCATCTATGTTTTTTTCATTTTCAAAAATGGAACAGTTGGGCACGAAGGAAAAACTGCAAAAGATCTTTCGTCGAGGAATTCTCATTTTTCTTATAGGTCTTGCCCTCAATGCATTTCCATTCTACCCTATTTCACGAAATCCCGAACTTACATTTTCTCAAAATTATCTGAACTACCTGCATGGCATACGCATCTTTGGAGTTCTTCAACGTATTGCAATGTGTTACATACTTGGGGCAGTAATTGTTCTTTGGCTTAAAAAACCGAAGAAAATCATCCTTTCAATGATTTTGCTTGCACTCGGACACTATCTAATACTTCTTTTTGGTGGAGATGCTTCTTTCCCTGAAGTTAATGGTGCTAAAGGTGTATTTTCGCTTCTTGGTCAGTGTTCAGGTCCAATTGATATCTCTCTTGTGGGTGAAAGCCACGTCTATCATGGATACGGACAGCCATTCGATCCAGAAGGTCTACTAGGTACACTCTCTGGAACGTGCACTCTTCTTTTAGGATTTCTTTCAGGCGTTATTATTCGAAAGTCAAAGACTTCTCAAATGGGAGCACTGCGTATTCTTGCCTGGGGTGCTCCTCTGATTATCGCAGGGCTTTTCATTGGAATCTGGTATCCGATATGTAAGCCACTATGGACCGGTTCCTTTGTTCTTTTCACCGCAGGATGGTCGATGGTTCTTCTCTCGCTTTGCATCTACCTTATTGACATTAAAAAAAGAGTAAGCTTGCTTACGCCATTTCGTGCGCTTGGTCAAAACCCACTCTTCTGTTATGTTCTTGCAGGAGTTATGGTTCGTATCCTTAAAAGGATGGTAACCTGGAGTGAAACAATACAAACGCCAGAAGGTGGAACGTTGGAAGAGCACTGGAATGCACTTGGGTGGTTTTACGAAAAGGTTTGCGTACCAATTGTAGGAACAAACAACGAGATTTCATCACTTCTCTATGCACTATGCCTTGTTGGCGTTTTTATCCTTCTTGCTATGGTGTTATACAAAAAAAGAATAATCATCAAACTCTAGTGGCCGATGATTATCCGTATGCTTTGAAAACATCCTACTTCTGTCGGAAATATATCTGAATCGGGACCCCGGAAAAATCCCAATTTTTCCTTATTTCGTTCTCTAAAAAGCGTCTGTAGCTTTCCCTTACGTACTGTGGAAGATTTGTAAAGAAGACAAACTGCGGTGTAGGGGTTGGAAGTTGCATTGCGTATTTGATACGAATGTACTTGCCCTTTGTCGTAGGAGGAGGTGTCTGTTCTATAATAGGAAGAACGAAATCGTTAAACTCTGACGTTGGTATTCTTCTGTTACGCGATTCGTAAACACGTAGTGCTGTTTTGAGAACTTCCAGTATACGTTGTTTGTTTAGGGCCGATGTGAAAATTATCGGAATATCTGAGAACGGAGCAAGCTTGCTTTGAAGGAATTCCGTCCATTCTTTTGCTGTATTGTTGTCTTTTTCGATAAGATCCCATTTATTCACAACAATTACCACTCCCTTATGATTTTTCACGATAAGGTTATGTATGTTCTTATCCTGAGATTCGAGTCCCTGCGTGGCATCAAGCATAAGAATGCAGACATCCGAGGCCTCAATAGCACGTATGGAGCGCATCACTGAATAGAATTCTAGATTCTCCATAGTTTTACTCTTCTTTCGCATACCTGCCGTATCGACAAGATAGAAGTCCATACCGAATTTCGAGTAGCGTGTATGGATAGAGTCTCGTGTAGTACCTGCCACAGGTGTCACGATGTTGCGTTGCTCACCCAAAAGGGCATTAGTCATAGAGGATTTACCCACATTCGGACGTCCTACAATTGTTATTCTAGGTAACGACAAATCTTCATCCGAAGAACAATCCTCAGGAAGTCGCTTTAGGATTTCATCCATCAAATCGCCCGTACCACTTCCCGACATGGAACTTATACAAAACGGATCGCCAAGACCTAACGAGTAGAACTCATTTGAAGAATAGATAAGGTCATAGTTATCAACCTTGTTGCAAACCAAAATGACAGGCTTCTTTGAACGACGCAAAACATCAGCCATTGCCGAGTCCAAATCCGTAATACCGGTGTTTACTTCAACCATAAAAAGAATAAGGTCTGCTTCCTGAATAGCGATGTGTACCTGTTCTCTAATTTGTTGCTCAAAGCAGTCATCACTGTTTATGGCATAACCTCCAGTGTCGATTATGGAAAACTCCTTGCCGTTCCAGTCGGTCTTGCCGTAGTGACGGTCACGCGTGGTGCCTGCCGTCTGATCGACAATGGCCTGTCTGTTACCTACAAGGCGATTAAAGAATGTTGATTTACCGACATTAGGGCGTCCAACTATAGCTACAAGACTCATTTTTATGCTTCTTAAAAATTTTTGCAAAAGTACTACAAAAAAACTTTTCGCCCAACCGCATAAACTTTAAGAAAAATTTGAATATTTTTGAATGTATGAAGAGAATTTTCCACGTAATTGCGCTATATCTGTTACTGAGTTGCATGTACTTTATTACATGTGCAAGCGGTGCGGTGCATACAAAACTTGGTATCGTTGCCGGAATCAACTACCCTATCATATCCCTAGAATCTTCTTGTGCAGAATTAAGTCTAAAACCAAAAGTAGGATTTCGTGGAGGATTATCGTTCAATCTCGATTTTCACAAGAATTTCTATAGCCGAGCAGAGGTTCTTTTCAACTTTACTAGAATAACGATAAGCGATACGCAACACCATTTCAGCTCCCAATTAAAGTCAACTTCCATACAGATTCCACTTCTGATTGGAGCTCATTTCGGAGCGTTTCACATTTTTGCAGGTCCTCAGTTCAACGTGTTAGACGATCCCAAATATGATGTTCTAGGAGAACGAACACTCTTTGGGCGAATTTACCCCACGGTATCCTACACAGCAGGCCTTGCTATACTATTTTTCAAACGACTCAGTGTTGAAGTTCGTTACAACGGACTTTTCAACAAGCTTTCAAACAACTATTCATATTCCCTAAAACATTCGGAAGAGATAAAGACAAAGTGTAACGGATTGAGTATAGGACTCGGTTTCCAATTTTAGTATGACAAAAGAAGTTTCCAGAGAAATAGAACTCGAGAACATTGATGCAAGGGACATATTCGGAGCACGCAATGTTTTTCTAGAGCAAATCAAGCAGATGCACCCAACGCTTAGAATCATCTCACGTGGTTCAAAGTTGAAGGTTTATGGCTCTGAGCGCATGAGTGAACGGTTCGAAAAGCAGTTTCGTGATCTTATTGCATACTACGAAAAGTATGGTCACATATCTAAAGAGGTCATCGAACAATCCTTCTACCAGGGAACGGAACCGACTCCAGAAATTAAAGCAGAGACGCAAAATGATGTAATTGTCTACGGAAGCAATGGACTTATCGTAAAGGCTCGAACAAAAAATCAGAAGGCACTGGTGGAACAATACGAGAAGTCCGACTTAATCTTTGCAATAGGACCTGCCGGAAGTGGCAAAACATACACGGCAATTGCACTTGCCGTAAGGGCTCTTAAGGCAAAGACCGTAAAACGCGTCATCCTTACAAGGCCCGCTGTTGAAGCGGGTGAGAAACTAGGATTTCTGCCCGGAGATCTTAAAGAAAAACTCGACCCGTATTTACAACCTCTATATGATGCGCTTAACGACATGATTCCGCCTGCTAAACTTCAAAAATTCATGGAAGACGGAACAATCCAGATTTCACCACTAGCCTACATGCGTGGTCGCACACTAGATAACGCCTTTGTCATTTTGGACGAAGCGCAGAATACGACGCTCTCGCAAATAAAGATGTTCCTTACAAGAATGGGATGTAACGCAAAGTTCATCGTAACGGGAGATATTACCCAGATTGATCTTCCGCACCAGACAGACAGTGGTCTGAGAAAGGCCATGGACATCGTAAAGGACATAAAAGGAATATCAACTATAATGTTCAACAATGACGATATCGTTAGACATCCTATTGTAAAGCTCATAGTTGAAGCTTTTGAAAACGACAGAAAAAAACCTAAAACATAATTACCATGGAAAATTCAATCTTAAAGCTAAAGCCTACGCTATTGTGGAAGCATTTTTATGCACTAACGCAAATTCCGCGTCCTACATTTCATGAAGAGAAGGTACAGCAGTACTTGGTAAATTTCGCTAAAGAACATGGGCTGGAGTATAAAGTACTCAAAAAAGGCAATGTCTATCTGCGTAAGGAGGCTACCCCTGGCATGGAAGACAGGGAAGGACTCATTTTCCAGGCTCATCAGGACATGGTGGCACAGAACAACAAAGATGTTAAGTTCAACTTTTTGACTGACCCCCTGAAAGTAGTTGTCGAAAATGGAAGAGTGCGTGCCCAAGGCACAACACTTGGAGCTGATAATGGTATCGGACTTGCTGCCGGACTTGCTATCATGGAAGATAACAATATCAAGCACGGACCTATCGAAGCTTTGTTCACCGTAAGCGAAGAAACAGGTATGGTTGGAGCTTTTAACCTCGAATCCGGAATCTTAAAAGGAAATATCCTTCTCAACCTCGACACCGAGACATTCGGAGAGTTGTGCATAGGATGCGCCGGAGCTGCGGATGCCTCTGCAACTTTTTCATATAAGTCACTTCCAGCTCCAAAGCAAGGATATGTATCGTATTCTATCTTCGTTCATGGTCTTCAGGGCGGACACTCTGGCTTAAACATCGTTAACCAGAGGGCAAACGCAATCAAGTTACTCTTTAGATTCCTCTATCACACAAAGATTGAGATTTTGGTTTCGAACATTGACGGTGGCGGTCTGCGCAATGCAATACCACGTGAAATAACAGCAGATGTCCTTGTACCAAAAGCAGAAGAGAAGAAGTTCATCAAACAGCTCAAGGAATACGAGAAGTTACTCGTTGATGAATTCAAGGGAATTGAAAGCACAATTCTTATGGATGCTACGAAGATTGCGCCTTTGAAAAAATACATTCCTCAATATACAATCAGTCTTCTCACGCGTGCCATACTAGCCGTGCCAAGTGGAGTTGAGAAGATGTCCAATGACATTGCAGGACTTGTGGAAACTTCGAACAACCTGGCAAGAGTTCTCTCAGAGCGTGGCAAGATAATTGTTCACTGTATGTTGCGCGGTTCACAACGTAGCGGAAAGGTTGCACTTGCCGAGAAAATAAAAGCTGTATTTGAAATGGCAGGCGCAAAGATTGTTATATCGGGTGACTACGACGGATGGAATCCTAATATTGATTCGAAGATATTAAAGACCTGCCGTGAGACCTTCCAACGTATGTACAAGAAGGAAGCTGCTGTCATTGCAGTACATGCAGGTTTGGAATGTGGCATCATTAGTGGAAAGTACCCTTCGTTGGATATGATATCCTTCGGACCGAGCATCACCGAGCCACACACTCCTTCAGAAAGCGTAGACATTGCCTCCGTGGAACTCTTCTACGAATACCTAACGGAGATTGTTGAAAACGCACCTAAGAAATAGCATCATGACAGAATTACTGGACAGATGGTTCGTAATTATCAATCCCGTGGCCGGAGCCGGTCACGGGCTTGAGGATTTTCCGCAAATCGAAAAGCAACTAAGATGCAATAATATTGCACATGATTCTGTCTTTACGGAGCATAAGTCGCATGCCGTCGAACTTACGGTTAAAGCAGTAAACGACGGCTACCGGCGCATCATTGTTGTGGGTGGCGATGGAACATTCAACGAAGTTGTCAATGGTCTATACATACAGCAGACATGTGCCCCGACAGATGTACTTTTGGCTGTGATTGCAGTTGGAACAGGCAACGACTGGATTCGTATGTTTGGCATACCGCGAAACTATGGAAGTGCCATAAAAGCCATAGCCGAAGGAAACTCCTTTCTGCAGGATGTAGGCAAAATTCGCTTTACAGAAGCCCACTACCAGCAGTATCGATACATGGCCAACGTTGCAGGTATGGGATTCGACGCTCAGGTCATCTCCATTTACAATCATCTCAAACTTAAGGGAAAATCCGGAAGTTGGCTATATCCGTTCAGTATATTAAAAGGGTATTTTAGTTTCAAGTCGAAAGGCGTACAGATTACCGCAGATGATAAGACGGTCTATCGTGATTTGCTTTTTAGCCTGGCAATCGGTATCTGCAAGTACAACGGAGGAGGTCTTCAGCAATTACCTTCAGCTGTTGCAAACGATGGCCTATTGGATATGACTATCATCAAACCAATACATTGGTGGAACATTCTTTTCAGATTACGTAAACTTGTCAATGGTGAGATTTATGACATAGGTCACATCATGCATTTTCAAGCTCGCAAAATTCACATAGAATCGGCTCCGGCCCTTCTGCTTGAAACAGACGGAGAATTGCAAGGAGAAACTCCAATTGACATAGAAATCATTCCAAATGGAATACGAGTAGTCGTAACGAAACAGTTTCTTGAGAAAGAATCATCATTGTCCGCTCAGCGTATTTTATCATCATTTCGAGTCTGTAAATAGTACCGAATTGGGCACGCCCAAAAAGATATGAGAAATAACAAAAGCCGTAATATGCTGTATAAGCGTTTTTGTGATAAAATTCATGACTTTTGTAACGCCGCTTTGACCGGTTTGAATCTTAAATCACTCAAAAGCATAAAAATGCACACTGGTAATCAAGTAGTTGCAATTTGTTACATAGAAGGATGATGGAATGGTGCTTTCATCCGTGTGACTCATAAAAGCCATAAAGGAGGCAACTGAAAAGAATGAAATATTCTATCGGTTGCCATCTTTATATTTATGAGTGGAGTTATTACTCAGCGTATTTTTCAATTATGCAAGTGTGTTTTTTGTTGTTCTTGTCGTAATTGATACCAACCAAAAGAAGATTGTTCGTGTATTCTAGAACTTTGCCATGGTATTCTTTACGATGAATCTGAGAAATTGCTGTATCTGCATCTTTGTCATATTTCAACTCAACAATCATTGCGGGTTTGTCTATATGCTTGCGTGGGATGAAAACAAGGTCGGCAAAGCCTTTCCCGGATGCTAGTTCGCGATGGATTATGTAATCGTTTTTGGCAAAGTAATACGCAATACTGATAGCACAAGAAAGAGACTCTTCGTCGTTATATGAGAGAATACTCGTTTCATCCTGATGAATGCTTTCTAATGCAGAAGCTACAGCCTCTTCATTCATAGCAAGAGTGTCACTCAACAATTTTCTTGATGACTGCAAAGCCTTTGATACATATTTCCATGATGTTGCTTCTACGGCATTTTTCATTTCAATACCAACCTCCAAATTCGGAATATAGCACTGTTGCTCATCTTTATCGTATGCCAAATAACCAAGGTGAATAAGCACTGTCAAAACATCATCTTTACTTTCAACCACATGCATGTCGTTCTGAAACTTTGTGGTATCAACGCCCACTCGTTCACCTACTAACATTCTAATTATATCATCTTTCAGTCCATCGAAGTTCATCTGAATGTACTTCAAAACATTATCATAGGCTCCTGTCTTTCCCCAATAGGTATCGCATTCACCATCGAGGACTGCATTGATAACAGAGTTCGGATTGAAAATAGATTTCTCATTGCCAATCTTATATCCGTCATACCACTTTTCCAATTTTTCATATGGCATATCATATTTCTCTGCCAACATTCTTACATCAGCTTTAGTAAAGCCAAAGTATTTATCCAGTTTCTTCGGACTAATTACTGAATACTCCTTAAAATTGTTAAGCGCAGATTCTGTCTTATATTTCTTAATAGGAAGAATGCCAGTCATGTAAACTCCGGCAAAGACTTTCTTGGATTCATCACCTTTGAACAAACGGCGAAGCAATTTGATGAACTCATCCTCAATCTTATTGTCGTTTTCATATTCACGAAGTACAGCATCCCATTCGTCTATGATACAAATGAACTTTTCACCGCTTTGAGCGCAAATCTTTATTAAGACATCCATCAAATCGTCTCTTTCTCCACATATGACTGTTGGATATACAGTTAAGAGTTCTTCTATAACGTCTTTCTGCAACAGAGATATAATCTGAGGATCTTCTTTGTACTTGGTGGTGAAATTTGTGATATCTAATTTCAAGACAGGGTACTTATTTAGATGCGTTTCATAGCTTTTATCAGATGTAATCAGCAAGCCATTGAACAATTCATGGCTATCACAAGACTTGTCATAGTATGCGCACAACATATCAGCCGCCATGGACTTACCAAAGCGACGGCAGCGTGTTACACAAGTGTATCTACGTTCAGAATTTAGAGTTTTGTTAATCTCTAATATCAATCCTGTTTTATCTACATACTCGTCACCAAGAACTTCCAAGAAATTTCCATGACCTTTGTTGATATATGTGCCCATATTGATTCTATTTTGCATTGTAAAACATCTGCAACGTTCCGTCCTTCAATAAAAATTTAGAGTCCAATTTCAAAAAGGCTATTGTTCAGAAAGTTATAATTCAACCTAGTCATCCATACGGATGATAGCGCCCGAACGATTAAATTCAAGTTCGAGTCCTGTATTGAGTTTAAGTTCATACCTTCTTCCATCTATTTTCACCTGAGTAATTACCGTTGAAGGAAGAACAGATTTTATATAGGTTGGAATCGACGCTGGTATAAGCTTTAAGATCGATTCCGGAACTGTCGAGTACTTGCAATCGACATCTTTCCATGCACCTGTTTTTGTAAACTCAATTTCTGTCGCATCTGCAAAGCGGACCTCATAACCACGTGATTCCTTAATGCAGTACGAAATCTGTGCCGAAGGAAAATGGTTCTTAACGAAAGTCTGTGCAAGCACAGGTAGTTGTTCAAACGTAATAGGATATTCATTATCTGCGAAAACTCTTGTTGTAATGGATGTCATTACAAGTGCAAGAAAAATTATAAAAATTCTTTTCATTTCTTTGGGTTTTATTTTTTGTAAATATACAAAAATTCTAAAGCGATATGTATACTATATTGTTTCGTGATAAAGCTATACCTATTGTACAAACGCCTATACACACCTTTATTTATAGAATTCACTACTTGATTTTTGAAAACTGACTTTCCATCAATAAGAAAGTTTATGCGTCATTTATTACAAAAAAGTCCAAATGGGCAATTTTACATATAGTCGCAGAATGCAAACCTAAATCAGTGACATATTAAATGTAACAACATCCATATAGTCAAAGCCAGTTTAAGTCCTGTCGTTAGCAGAAAAGCAAGAAATGAAGCCAAAGCAGAACGTATAGCCGTTGCCTCATCACGCCTTTCACCGAACTTCTCTCCTATAAAGGCACCTATGGCAGAGCCAAAAATTATTCCGATGGGACCCAAGAAAAGGCCTACTATCATTCCTATAAAGGCACCACGCTGTCCTGCCTTAGATCCTCCAGACAATTTCGTAAGCAACGGAGGTAAAAAATAGTCCATCAGAGTGACTACGAGTGTCAAAAATGCGAAAACAATAACTGATGTTTGGCTTATTGTAGATGTATCCGAGAAGTATGCACACACTAAAGCAACAAAGGCAATAATCTGTCCTGGTATTATCGGCAATACACAACCTATAATACCTATCGCAAAAAGTATGTATGCAACAATAAGAAGAGTCACTTACAAAAGTTTGTTTGTTTCCGTATCAGGAAAAATAATTGCAGGCGTAAAAGTCTTTGCCTCCTCAAAGTCCATCAAGGCATATGACATTATTATTACAATATCACCAAGCCTTGCCTTATGTGCCGCAGCTCCATTGAGACAGATAACACCCGAGTTCTCCTTTCCTCGGATGATATACGTTTCAAGGCGTTCGCCATTTGTTACATTTACTACCTGGACCTTTTCGCCTTCTATCAGATTGGCGGCATCCATCAGAGCCCCATCAATGGTGATGCTTCCAACATAATTAATGTTGGCCTGTGTCACATGAACCCTATGTATCTTACTCTTTAAACGTTCGATTATCATCTGAAACAGATATTATCAATGAGTCGAATATTACCTGCTTGAACAGCGATGCATCCCTGTACGGACTGCGACTCGTTCCAAGTCTTCACATTCTGCATAGTAAGTGAATCTACAAGGGAGAAGTATATCAAATCCAAAGACGACTCTTTTTGGAACCTGTCCGAAACGAACTTACATACATCTTCGACGGAAGATTCCTTCGACAATTCAACAGCATCCTTCAAAATGGCATATATATGTGGAGCTGCCTGACGATGTTCCTGGTCAAGAAGTTGGTTTCGTGAAGAAAGTGCAAGACCACTCTTTTCCCTTACAATCGGGCATGGAACTATTTCCACCGGAAGCGAAAGTTGAGCGACCATAGCCTTTACAACGGCAATCTGCTGAAAATCTTTCTCACCAAAGAAAGCCTTACCTGGTTTGACGATATCAAACAGTCGACTTACTACCTGAGCCACTCCGTTAAAATGTCCAGGACGAGAAGCTCCTTCCATGACTTTATCCACCATCCCAAAATCGAATACTCGTGTATCTGGTTCTGGATAGATTTCTTCCACCGACGGCATCAGAACATAATCTACACCTGCCTCTTCTAGCATTTGTGCATCCTTTTGAGGTGTGCGTGGATAGTTTCTTAGGTCATTCTTGTCGTTGAACTGTGTTGGATTAACAAAAACCGACACAACAACCGTCTTACACTCTTCCTTAGCACGGCGCACCAAAGAGAGATGTCCCTCATGCAATGCACCCATTGTCGGAACCATTCCGACAGATTCTCTCGAAACATTTTTCAATGCTTTCTGGAGTTCCTTTACTGTTGTAAATACTTTCATTTCACCTGCTCCATTCTTTCGGGAGCTATTAAAATCTGGCAAATTTATCAAACTCTTTTATATTGGCAAAGTCTTTACTTAAGATTTGCAACAAAAGCTGCGACGCGTTGAATGATATTATGGTAACTCAAGTTTCGCAAGTGATTTTGCGAGGTTAAAATTGTTATTAAATATTGAGTCGACTTTAAAAAGTCAATATTTTAGTAAATCAGTGCCAATCCGCGGGCAGCGAAAGGGCGACCGAAATGAAAAATTAGATTTTTGAAGG
>JAGHTK010000119.1 GCA_018065435.1 Candidatus Alistipes equi | reverse complement strand
TGTATTCTTCCTCAACGTAGCTCCCTATAGTTATTCGGGGCTTAGGCTAACCCGCTTCGCAGGTGGGAATAACGCCACCTTTTTTACTTGCGAAACTTGAGATTAGATTGATATAAAAATCAAAAGATGGTTTGAACCTACTTTTAAAAACCAAATTTTAGGGCTATCGAATTTTTTTAGAAAAACTCAAGTAGGAACTTCTTAACATTCCATGCCACCACAACAGTTAATGACTTGTCCTGTGACATAACTCGAAAGATCACTTGCTAAAAATAGGGCTACGTTCGCAACGTCCTCGACGGTACCTGCACGGCGAAGAGGTATGGTTTTAATCCACGCTTCACGAATCTCTTCCGAAAGCTTTGCAGTCATTTCCGAAGTTATAAAACCAGGAGCTATGCAGTTGGCTCTAATGCCTCTTGAACCCATTTCTTTGGCAATGGATTTTGCAAGACCAATGAGTCCTGCTTTTGATGCTGAGTAATTACATTGTCCGGCATTCCCGGATTTACCTACGACGCTTGACATGTTGATGATGGAACCGCCTCTTTGTCTAG
The DNA here is from genome assembly GCA_018065435.1 of Candidatus Alistipes equi. Classification (GTDB taxonomy): domain Bacteria; phylum Bacteroidota; class Bacteroidia; order Bacteroidales; family Rikenellaceae; genus Alistipes; species Alistipes equi. The sequence continues at coordinate 2,824 of JAGHTK010000119.1, read as the reverse complement.
ACATAATAGGGGTAAGGGCATGAATGAAATTAAAGGCCGATTTGAGATTTACTTCTATGACGCTGTCCCACTTTTGTTCTGTCATGCGAAGCATCAAATCATCTCTAGTTATTCCGGCATTGTTTACAAGTATATCAATGCGTCCAAAGTCCTCCATGATTTTTTCAACCGTTGCATGCGTTTCATCATAAGATGCTGCATTTGACTGATATGCTCTGGCTTTGACATTACATGCTTCAATCTCCAAAAGAGTTTCTTGGGCTGTTTGATCTATAATTAAATCCGTAAATGCAATTGATGCGCCTTCCTGAGCAAATCGAAGGGCTATAGCTTTTCCAATACCGCGCGCTGCTCCTGTAATGAGAGCAACCTTTCCCTTTAAGAGTTCCATCTTTGTTTACAATTTGTTTAATTTCTTGTGACAAATATATTAAAAAAAAGAAGTTTGAATCGTAATTTTGAATTATTAATACTTTGTGACTATGAAAGATCAAGAACTCTTTTCCTATATAGAGGAAGAACGCTCAAGACAGACTCGCGGAATAGAACTTATCGCGTCTGAAAATTTTGTATCGAATGAAGTGCTTCGTGCAATGGGCAGCGAACTGACGAATAAATACGCCGAGGGTTATCCCGCAGCAAGATATTATGGCGGATGTGAGGTCGTGGATAAAGTCGAAAATTTAGCCATTGAACGATTGAAGAAACTCTACGACGCACAATATGCAAACGTTCAGCCTCATTCTGGAGCTCAGGCAAATATGTCCGTTTTCTTTGCAGTTATGAATCCTGGAGATACGTTTTTGGGACTCAACCTTTCGCATGGAGGACACCTTTCGCATGGTGCTCCGGTAAATATGTCCGGAAAATACTTCAATGCTGTTAGTTATTCGCTTAATGAAAAGACTGGACGTGTTGATTACGATGAAATGGAGCGCTTGGCTCTGGAGCACAAACCGAAGCTTATCGTGGGAGGCGCTTCGGCATATTCACGTGAATGGGATTATGAACGTATGCGTGCTATTGCCGATAAGGTAGGAGCACTGCTTATGATAGATATGGCCCATACGGCCGGTATGATTGCAGCAGGTCTTCTAAAGAATCCGGTAAAGTATGCTCACATCGTGACTTCGACAACTCATAAGACACTTCGTGGACCTCGCGGTGGTATTATTCTTATGGGTCAGGATTTTGAAAATCCATGGGGATTAAAAACACCAAAGGGACAAATTAAGATGATGTCACAGATTCTCAATTCAGCTGTATTCCCAGGTGTGCAGGGAGGACCTCTGGAGCATGTAATTGCTGCGAAGGCTGTAGCATTTGGTGAGGCTTTACGTCCGGAATTCAAACTCTATCAGCGCCAAGTTATTAAGAATGCAGCTGCACTTGCCAAGGCCTTTATTCAGCGAGGCTATGATGTTGTCTCGGGAGGCACGGATAATCACCTTATTCTTGTTGATTTGCGAGGAAAATTCCCTGAACTTACGGGTAAAGTTGCAGAACGTGCACTTGTTTCAGCAGATATCACAACAAACAAGAATATGGTACCTTTTGATACTCGTTCTGCTTTTCAAACTTCAGGACTTCGTTTTGGTACGCCAGCCATTACAACCCGTGGTTTGAAAGAAGAGGATATGGAGGTGATCGTTTCGCTGATTGATCGTGTACTTTGCGATCCTGAAAACTTAGAGAATATTTCTCAGGTTCGACAGACGGTTAATCAAATGATGCAACAGAGACCTTTGTTCGCTTGGTAAGATGAAACAACTTTTAGACTTTTTACAGGAACTGAAATCGAATAATAATCGTGAGTGGTTTATTGAACATAAGCCACTCTACGATTTAATTGAAGTTAAGTTCCGCCACATGGCTGAAGAACTTATCCAGGGGCTTTGCGCTCAGGATGATTCGCTTGGTAAACTTGAAGTTAAGGACTGTACCTATCGTATATACAGGGATATACGCTTTTCTAGTGATAAGTCTCCATACAAGACCTGGAAAGGAGTGTTCGTCGTTTTTGGAGGGAAAAAATCGGGTTTTCCGGGATATTATCTCCATTTTGAGCCTGGTAATTGTTTTTTGTGTGCGGGATTGCATATGCCTTCAAAGCAAGTGCTCGAGAGTTTCAGAGAGGAAGTTATAGACTCTTATTCAAATATCGAACAGGCAATACGTAAGGCATCGAAAAAAGGTTTTTCCTTATGTGTAAAAGGATCCCTTCGAAAGCTTCCACGTGGATTTGAAAATACTTCGAGTGAAATGTCTGACCTTTTACGACTAAGAGATGAGGTGTTGCTTGAAAGACCACTTAGTATGGAAGAAATTTCTTCAAAAGACTTCCTTTCGCATGTGCTCGAATTGTTTGGGTGTACCCAGGACTTTGTCCGTATTTTGAATCGTTCGACAGCCTACGTGCTTTTGCCAGATGATGTATAAGTTGCTCTATTGCTCAAATTTCTGTTCAGCAATGACCACTCCATTCTCATCAACCATCCTCCACTGAGGGATATTGCGCTTTTCGCTTAAAATGACAACTCCACACTTCGTTACTTTTCGTCCATCCGCTTCATAAGGTATGGCGTAGCCCTTATCATCAATCTGTGAAAGTGCATTTTCTACTGTATCATCAACCTTCAATTCCAGCACGAAAATATCGCTTGAGGTTTTAATGACTACATCCGCTCGTCCAATAATGCTCTTTACTTCAGTATCTACTTTACTATTTAGCAGTGAGAAGACAATGTATAGAAGCATTTGGTAGAAGGCTTCGCGCTTGCGTTTTATCATCCATTCTTTCTTGGTAATTATGTCGTATGGAAGA
>JAGHTK010000021.1 GCA_018065435.1 Candidatus Alistipes equi | reverse complement strand
TCAGGATAATTGTTGCGTATTACTTGCTCTATGCTGTTAGGAATAAAAGTGCCATAGTTGCGGAACATTATCTTCTCATCTTCCCACTCTACGACCTCCATTCTTGCTCCCGATTCATACGACTGGTGGGCTATCATATTGCAGACAGGCTCACGTATCGTGAAAATATCGTATCTTGGTAATGGCATTGGAAAAGGATTCCCTTCAATGGTGTACGTGTATGTGGTATTACGAACCAACGAAGTGAGTTCCTCCAGAGCAAGAATCATTGGAATAGACAGAATGCGGAAATCCTTGTTCCCATCACGACCTCTCTCACGTAGCTGCCAGCGAATCTTGCAAACAGCAGGCGAAAGGAAATGCTCACTCTCTTCACGTCCAAAAAGGATAATAGCAGCTCGTGTTATCTTACCACCGATGGTTATCTTTGCCTTATTCAAGAACGTCTCGTTGTCCCACATGCGACATTCATCTTCATGATGTGGATAGAGTTCAACAAATTTCGTGCGAGCCAGACGGATAGCTCTAGGATCCAAATCGTCAATCGTGGCATCAGAGACTATCTCTGCTGACCAGTCATATACATTCAGTTTCTCATTGAGGATAGCATCCAGACGTGAGTCCGTAATCTCCACGAGTGAATCATCCAGACGCTGCCATGCCTTATTGTGGGCATATACAGGACGGCGCATCATGTGACGGGGAACGTGAATCACCCATACTGTCTTGTGCGTATCATCGGTGATTAACTCTTCTACACTAAGTCCCTCGGATGGTAGATTGGCACATTGGCTCACTAATCGAAGACGAGCTTTCTCAAGGTTATAGTTGTAGGTATCAGTACCCACTATTTACCACACCTATGACCAGATGACCGCCCTCCATATTAGCAAGCGCAGAGACGTAACTGATTACATCGTCCTTCTCCTTACCATTGAAGTCGTTTTTCAGGTTCTTGAATTCCTTCCACTCGCAGCCCTCATTTTCTTTTGGGTACTTAGCTTTCAAATATTGTTGTAATTCGTATTCTGTCATATCTTTAAATTCTTCAGTTCATTATTACTCCGTTGCCTGTTCCGTTAAGAAAAACTCAGGTTGTGGATATTTTATAGGAATGTATTGCCATTTGAATGGCAAATTCATTTGATCAAGTTCTTCACTGTGTTTGCCTATTAAGTCATGGTCAACGGCATAGAGGTAGATGTTTTTTAGATAATGAACAAGTATGGATATAGGTGGCCATTCCTTGCGGACTTCTGCATACCATTCAAACAAGTCCATATTTCCTTTACTGGAGTTGCACGTTTTGCAAACCATAATGATATTATCCATATCATTGTCACCGCATTTACTTCTTGGGAATACGTGATCCTTTGTCAATTTCGATGCTTCCATCTCTTTGCCGCAGTACCAACAGTAATTGTTATGTTGTATCTTTGCCACATTGAATGCCAAAAGATCGTGTATGTTCCATCGCCCTTCTTTGTAAGCCTTAAAAGCTTTCGCGCGAATCATGTAGCAGGTACGGTCATACTTACGCTTACCTGCCGAAACTGCATAGTGTAGCATCTGCAGGTTGGCGTAAGACCAATAGATGTATTCGCCGAAGTTAGCGCATGTCTGCTGTTTTGATGGCATATTATCTTTTCTGTATCATTTTCCTTAAAAGACAACTCTTAGAATGCGAAGAACTTGTTCTCCATCTTCTTTTTTAGATTGAACTTCTTGGTTGAGTCGAGGGCTCGCTCTATGCAAATGAACTTGGTGTCAGTATGCTCCATGAAGTAATCTTACTCAAGTTTCGCAAGTAAAAAAATAAATAAAAAAGGCCAAAGTGTTTGATAATTCATTGATTATCACTATATTGTAGTCACAAACAAAATCAATATAGCCCTTTAGCCATGAACAAAAATAGACAAATCTTACGGTTTAAGGCAATTTTATTTTTTATTCCTTAAACGCTAGCGGATTTTAGGGCTTATTCTAAACGACTCAGAAATGACAAGTGACTCAAGTTCTGCAAGTTATTTGCTTGTAAAACTTGAGCCAAATGGTGTGATATGCTTTTGGAATAATTCAGTTTTGCTATCACAAAAGAGCATCAACTTTCGCTTTCAAATCATTTTTGGAAATCATTCCGACACTCTTGTCCTGCTGTTCTCCGTTTTTAATGAAGACAAGAGTTGGAATATTGCGTACGCGGTATTGTGCAACAATTTCGTCTTGTTCATCGATATCGCAGTGGTAGAATAAAACCTTGTCTGCGTACTGCTCGGCAAGTTCTTCGAAAATAGGTGCTAATGCCTGACATGGTCCGCACCATTCTGCGCTGAAATCAATTACTACAGGAAGGCCTCCGTTGAGTACTTCTTCCAAATTATCATTTTTAAGTTCTTGTACCATAGCTTTATAAGTGTTTCTTTATTTCGTAGTTTATATAATATTTATCCAAAACATCTAGAATCTCCTTGGATGGGGCAATGCGAATGCGTTTTGAGACGAACGAACATGTGATATCCGCTTTTCTGTCAAGAAGTACTATATGAAGTGCCGCTTCACCGCGATTCTGTTTGAAAACTTCTTTTAAATCGTCAATCATTTGCTTTGAAATGAAATCCTTGTCGAGATATAGTTTAATATCTGTTACGGAGTTGTAGATATCAGAAAGAAGTGTAACGCTACTCTTCTTGAATTCGTATTCCTCCGCTCCCTTGAATTTTGGAAGCATTTTACCATGTAGCATTATGCAGTAGTCCTTGTATAACTTTGGTCTAAACTGCTCGAACTCCTTTGCCCAAAACATTACTTCCATCTGAGAAGAACGTCCAATCAATTCAATGCGTGTGGCTTTCGCTTCGCCTGATGGAGGGTTAGAGTTTACGATGCATGGGATGAAAAGTTCCTGCTCTTTCAGGTCGTTGGTACGTTGTAAGTCTTCCAATTGGTTCGTTACCATTTTTCTTGTCAGCATCTCAAATTTGTCTAGCGGATGTGCTGAAAGATATGTACCGATTGATTCGGCTTCTGCATTGAGCATCGTTATGTCATCCGTACCTTCCGATGCGGATGGTGCCTTAGGCTTTTGAATGCTTGCACTACCATCTGAGAACATATCGAAAAGACTTTGTTGCATGCTCCCGCTTTCTTTCTGTACCTTCTGCCCGTAATTGATTAGCATTTCCAAAAATGTAATGCTTGTAGGTTTCGCGAAGAAGCATCCGCGCTTAAAGTCAATTAAGGAGTCTAACGCACCTGAATATACCAGACTTTCTATACTCTTTTTATTGACAATAGTATAGTTCATTCTAGAGAAGAAATCGTAAATATCCTTATACTTTCCGTTGGTATCCCTCTCCTTTATTATGTAGTCCGCAGCGGCCGTTCCCATACCCTTGACAGCGGCAAGACCGAAACGAATTTCACCTTTACTATTGACATTGAATTTGTTGCGCGATTCGTTGACATCTGGGCAGAGAACCATAAGTTTCATCTGTCGGCACTCGCCCATATAGGTCTTCAAATCATTGGCATTTTTGAAAATCACACCCAAGAGAGCCGCCATATATTCGGCAGGGTAGTGCGCCTTAAGGTAAGCTGTCTGATATGAAACCCAACTATAGCACGTTGCATGGGATTTGTTGAATGCATATTCTGCAAACTTCTCCCAATCGGCCCATATTTTCTCGAGTTTGTCCTTTGGATGTCCGTTCTTTGCACCACCTTCCAAAAACTTTGGTTTTAGATGATCCAGTTTGTCCTTGAGCTTCTTACCCATCGCCTTACGAAGCGTATCAGATTCACCTCTTGTGAATCCGGCTAGAAGCCTTGAAAGAAGCATGACCTGCTCTTGATATACGGTAATACCATAGGTTTCCTTTAGGTATTTCTCCATCTGAGGAATGTCATACTCGATAGGTTTGCGGCCGTGTTTGCGATCGATAAAGTCTGGGATGTATTCCATTGGCCCCGGTCTATAGAGCGCATTCATAGCTATCAAATCCTCAAAAACCGTAGGCTGAAGCTCCTTTAGGTATTTCTGCATGCCAGGGGATTCAAACTGGAATGTCCCTATTGTGCGTCCTTCCTGGTAGAGCTTATATGTGAGTTTGTCATCAATTGGAATCGAGTTTATGTCTATTTCTTCACCTCTGGATAGACGTATGTTTTCCACGGTATTTTTCATGATGGTGAGGTTCTTCAACCCCAAAAAGTCCATCTTTATAAGTCCCGTATCTTCAATTATACTTCCCTCATACTGCGTTACCAGAATGCGTTCCTTGGTGGAAGGATCTTCTGCAAAAGAAACCGGTACCCAGTCTGTAATTGGGTCCCTGCAGATAATCGTTCCGCATGCATGTACACCAGTGTTACGGATGTTACCCTCGAGTTTGCGTGCATAGCGGATTGTGTCCTGTATCATAGGCTCTCCATTGCTGGCTTCATCCTGAAGTTCCTTGACATTCTCTATGCAGTTCTTGAGATTTATCTTGAGCTTTTTGTCCTTATCTTTTGGATCTTGCAATCTGTCCGGAATGTAGGAGCACAACCTGTTAGCGTCCGGTATTGAAATGCCAAGTACGCGACCAACATCCTTAATCGAGGATTTGGCAGCCATACTTCCAAACGTTATTATGTGCGCAACCTTGTCTTCACCATACTTCTTTGTAACCCAATCTAGTACTTTACCTCTTCCTTCATCTTCAAAATCGATATCTATATCAGGAAGTGAAATTCTGTCCGGATTGAGGAAACGTTCGAACAATAAGTCATATTTTACAGGGTCTACCTGGGTAATGCCAAGACAATATGCAACGGCAGAACCTGCAGCTGAACCTCGTCCTGGGCCTACCCATACGTCCAGTTCCTCGCGCGCTGCTCGAATAAAATCGTGAACGATGAGGAAGTATCCCGGGAAACCCATTGTCTTCATAATATGAAGCTCAAACTTGATTCTTTGGAACATTTCCTCCGAGAGAGGATCTCCGTATCTTTTTTTTGCGCCTTCAAAAGCTAGTTTGCTTAGGTAATCAGCTTCAAGTTTTGTACGATAGAGTTTTGAGTAACCTCCCAGTTTTTTTATCTTTTTTTCAGCATCTGCCTGACTTAATACAACATTTCCATTTTCATCTTGCGTGAATTCGTCAAATAGTTCTTTTTCGGAAAATTTCTTTCTGTATTCATCCTCCGTACCGAAATCCTCCGGGATGGGGAATATCGGCATGATTGGGTCGTGGTTTATTGAATAGGTCTCAACTTTGTCTAAAATTTCCACGGTGTTCTCCAAAGCTTCGTGCGGATATTGCGCGAAGTTGTCGTTCATCTCCTGACGTGTTTTGAACCACTCCTGTTTGGAGTACATCATACGGTTTTCATCGCTGAGATTCTTTCCAGTGGAAAGACATATGAGAAGTTCGTGCGCCTGGGCATCATCCTCATCCACGAAGTGACTATCGTTCGTGGCAACCAACTTTACAGAAAATTCATCGGCCAATTCAATAAGCTTCTTGTTGACGATGACTTGTTGTTCGTAAGTTTCGTGGTTGGCATTTGGAACCGTTGCACGATGCAATTGCAGTTCGATATAATAATCGTCCTTAAAAATGTTTTTGAACCATTGGACACTCTTACGTGCTCCTTCAATGTCTCCAGCAAGGATTTTTTGCGGAAGCTCTCCTCCAAGACATGCAGAAAGACAAATAAGTCCTTTATGGTGCTTCTCTATCTCATTATGGTCGGTACGAGGTCTGGCATAGAAGCCTTCGGTCCATGCCTTTGATACAATCTTTAAGAGATTTTTATATCCGGTTTCGTTCTTTGCAAGAAGAATCAGGTGCCATCCACTTTTGTCTTCGTGAGTGCTCATACTATGCATGTCGCGACGTGCACAGTATACTTCGCACCCGAGTATTGGCTTGAAATCAGGCTTTGCTTCCAACTCCATTGCAATCTCCCTTCCCTTGATGGTGTCAAGCCCGTACATTTCGGAAGCAAGCTTAAGTTGTTTGAGAATTTCTGTCTGCTCGTTAACCTGCTTGATTGCAGCACTGTGTTCCGTTTCATCCGCGATAGCTTCGGCTGCAGCCCTTGCTAAAGGTACTTCACTTTCGAGTTTCTTTAAAAGGTTTTGAGCCTCTTCTTTTTCAGGACATACCTCGTTTTGAAAAGTAATAAGCTTCTTTATAAGCTTTTCTTTATCATGCTTCTTGCCGTTCACTTTTTGGACATAGTTCCAAAATTCCTTGATGGCGAACATATTGCCATGATCGGTTATTGCCACGCCACGCTGAGAATCTTTTATAGCTTTGTCAACGATGCGCTCAACGCTTGCTTGCCCGTCAAGGATTGAATACCAAGTATGTACATGAAGGTGTATGAAATCGTACATGGGAGAAATATCTTTGTTCAAATGTAGGACTTTTCCCATTAAAAAACGGCATCTTTTGAAAGATAATTTTCGGTATTAAAACAAATGTGATAATTTGGAATTCTTCAGCATTTTCTTAATAAAACCTCAGCCACATGCATAATACAATAATTCCAGAC
>JAGHTK010000154.1 GCA_018065435.1 Candidatus Alistipes equi | reverse complement strand
GGCTGACACCTCAAACAGGAGCCAGCCCGATTTTTTTGAGGCCTATATGCGCATGCATACGCGCGTACGCGAGGCTCGAAGTTTTAGCGGACAACAATATTTTCATATAGAGTTCAATCTATCCACCGCTTCCTTCCCTGAGGAAAAGATTTACGTTTGTCTAATAATAAATACGCTAAAGGTATACCAACAAAAAACGTCCTTTGCACCCAGCTTAAAAAGCTTTTGGTGAAAGGACGTAATTGGAATATTTCAAATTATCTATACCCTTTTAAGGGAATTACAAAACAATTCTACTTCTCTTCGTATACAATCGTAATAGATTTCATATATACGGCATAGGTAGAAGTATTGCAAAGTCTAAAGAAAGAATAATCTCCCGTAGGCTCAAACTTGTCGGTGAATATGAAAAGAGATTCCGTACCTTCCACCTTTGCACCCGTTGCAACTTCACCATTATCTGTAGGATTCGTTGTCGTACCAAAGTAAACGGTATATGCTGGCTTGCTCGTATTCTTACTATTTAGGCAAACAATTTCGATAGATTTGATATGGCCCAAAGATGATGTATTGCATATAAATCCATTGCTATCTTTCTTTCCTTGAATCTGAAGCACACCAGTATTGTGTGGCTGATCACCACCACCCTGACATATACGGCAACCTGTGAAGCTTGAAGTAGAAGTCCATGTATACCAAGTGGACTCATTCGTTAAACTTTGAGAACCATAAGAAGATTTACCCAAAGCGACATTTCCAGATTTACCACCTACAATATCATCAATTGTTAGAGTAAGAGTCTTCTCACCTCCTGTTGAAGGGGCGCTCTGTTTTAGCGTTACAGTTTTCGATACGCTCTTTTCGCCATTGGAATACGTTACTGTCAAAGTTGCGCTTTTGGCCTCAGTAGTGCTTTTTGCAGTTACAGAAACAACATTGCCACTCAACGATACTTCAAACGAATCGTTATCTGCACTAGCGCTGAGTGTGAAACCAGCTAGTTCGTTAGTCGTAGCCGTAATGGTCTGTGTTCCTCCCGCTGCTTCAAACTGTAGTGTAGATGCGGAAAGGGTCAAAAAAGGAACATTCGGATCAACCGTTACCTCATATGGAACGAAGTTGCAGTATTTGTTTTGAGAAATAGCAATGTGGAATCCTTTTACTATTATTGTCTTTCCATCATAATCTTTATAGTCAGAAGCATTGATTGCCGTAAGTCCTGCTATGGCTGTCTTTGCGCCTTCGACAGAAATGTTGACATATGAACCAACTGAAGCTACACCACTGAAAACACACTCTTTGCATTCTGCTGTGGTTGTAAGCATTGTATCTAAATCAGAGCCTGTGATAGACTGAGGGTTATAAGTGTATGATGGGGCTGAAGTTATAGCCGTGACAGTAGGATTGTTGAATTCAAAACCATTATTATATGGTTCATAATTTCCCTCAACACTTACCTTGTCACCAACATTGAGTGAGTTCGTCTTATTGTATACATACACAGCGCCTGTTTTGTCACCAAGAATAAATCCATTGACTCCTGCAGCGACCACTGTTCCACTTACTGTATAGGTACCTTCACCCGATTTCTTAATATCTGCAATCGTTGTAATTGGATTATCTTCATCAACGACATTTACAATAAGAAATGCATTTGGTTGCTTGGATACATCACCAACCAAATTACCCAATTGCTGCTCATCAGCATTGAACACTGGAGAAGCCCCATTCAACTTTGAACCCTTCTTTAGGGTAATAGGTGCACCTTCTGCGCCCATTGAAATCTGGTTGGCTGCATCATTGTAAAGACTTCCAACAATGAATCCTGCTGGATTGGCTGGATTTTCACTCGTTATTTCACCTTCGAAAGAAACATTCTGCCATACATAATTTCCAACATAAACGTTGGAGAACATACCCGCAATAGAAGCCGTTGATGTTGCACCAAGAACCTTTATGTTTCCACTATAAGAAACGTTATCGATTGTACCATAACGTGAATATCCCGAAAAACCTCCGACAAATGATTCTTGAACATCACCAACAGTAATATCACCCTTGCATGATGAATTAAGCATCGTGCCACGGAACTGACCACTGATACCACCAGCATGAACCAAAGTATAGTTGCACTTCAAAGCAGTAACATTTCCTGTGGTTGTACAGTTCTCAATTGAGATGCCAGAATCAGAATAATATCCTGCGATGCCACCTATTACACCCTTTGCATTTTCTGCTCCAAGTTCACCAAATTCTACGTTTCCTTCATTTACGCAGTCAATAACGTGTGTGTTAGCTTCCATTTGACCCAGAATACCTCCCAAGACCTTTTCCTTTGAAGAAGCTCCGCTTACGCAGATATCGCCCTTGTTCGTGCAAGAACTCAAAGTTGTAGCAAACGAGCAACCAAGCACACCACCATTATATGAATACGACGGACTATCTGTATAAGTTATATTAGAATAGTTAACACAGTTAGACATGTTCTTTGCAAGGGATACTCCCACAACACCACCTACATAACGTGATGTTCCTGTAGTTTCAACAATTATATCCCCCTTATTGTAACAATTGTCAATCAATACGGCCTGGTCTCCCACAACGCCTGCAACACCACCAACGCCACAGCCCTTTGCTCCGACCTGTCCTGAGCCATATGCATTCGATGCGTTATTTATAGCACCTGTAACAAATACTATTCCCGTATTGCTGCAATTCAAAAGTTTGGAGTCTGGACCTGACAAGGAAGCTACAACACCACCTATACCACAACCAGCATTAGCTTTTTCCTTACTAGTTTGATACTCTACATATCCACTGTTGGAACAGTCCTTTACACTACCTTCCAACAGAGCAACAACACCTCCGATCTTAAAATAGGATGAAGTTCCACCACAAGGCCTATTGACTGATACATAGCCCGAATTCGAACATTTTTCAACTACTCCATAATACTTGGTATACCCTGATGTTACAGAACTTGTTCCTGCGTTAATAGTACTTGTTCCAAGAACGCCTCCTGTATAGCACGAGCCCTTATCACTTGTGCCTGGAGTAGTGGCATTTATTTCCACCAGTACCGAACCTTCGTTAACGCAGTTGGCAATTCTAACTTCAGTAGATTCATCAAGTATACGTCCAACTAGTCCACCATGATTGACCTGCTTAGAAGCACGATCTAAATATTTGGCAACAATCTGACCACGATTAATACAGTTTTCAACTTTTCCGCCATTATCAATTTCTGCACAAATAGAGCCAACGCTCATTGCAGAAGGTGCTGTAATGTCATAAGTGATACTTCCATAGTTTATACAACCACTGATGAGTCCTTTGTTTGTCTGTGCAATCATGGCAACCAAAGTGTCTGACGGAGTCAAATTTTCAACAACACAAGTCTTGTCAATAACAATATTCTTGATTGTACCGCTGTTAACTGTTGCAAGAGATGCTCCATTGACATTATTCCAGTTCTTAATTGAATATCCGTTACCATCAAGCGTTCCCGTAAAATCTGCAGCAGGGACCAAAGATGCATCCTTTAGATCTATGTCACAAGCAAAAAGTCCGTCGCCACTACCTATAGCAAGGAAAGCATTCAACTCATCTGCCGTAGCAATAACCGTAGCTGTTGATTCGCTCATTGCGGCTACAGAAAGTTGAGGCATATTCAGCTTCACACCAGCATTAAGATTCTTTCCTGTAGAATAAGCTGTAGCGACCTTGTATTTACCATCCACTAAAGCCTTAACGACAAATCCTTTAGTATATTCTCCGGCAGGTACAGCAACGATAAAATCTTTAGTGTCTGCAGGTATGTCAGTTATGTAAAGGGCCGAAGAACCAGACTGTGCCGAAAGTGTGTTGGTTTCATCAATGGAAAATAAACCCGAAACAGGTTCATCATTGTTTGCTTCGAAAACAAGACCAGAAACCGCTGCATCAAATTTGACACTTAGGTAGGCTCCTACAGAATTCAACGTTATCGCATCCGTAAGATTGTTCATCTTCCCTGCAAGAATTGCCGTATTGTTGGAGAACGATCCAGCAACATAGCTCTGCTTTACCGGCAACTCAAATGTTGAATCTCCTTTATATGCAGAAGCAGGATATACAACCTGTACTGGGAACTTGCTTACCTTATAAAGAGTAAAGTAAGCAGAATTAGTATTGACACATTCTTCAGGAACAACCGCTGATTCAAACACACCATCTGCGTCCAAAAAAGCTACTTCATCATCTTTGTTCCATAAAATCTTCAGAGCATCTTCACCCTCTCCAAAATGAGTTCTAGTAGAATCATCTATAGAAACTCTAATAGTAAATTCTTTTTGTAGACCAAGGTCCTTCGTATCGTCCTTGGAACAAGCGACTGCCATAAAAGACAGACATAGAACTAAATAAATAATTTTTTTCATGTCTTTTTTGTTTTTTAATCCCAAGAACCACTTTCTTCGTTGACACCATCAATGCCACCTGAAACACTTGTCGCAAACCCTTCTTCAAAATGGATTTCGACTCCCTTTAATTCGGGACACATGTACTTGATTTTCACGGTATTTATATTAAAATTTATTATGTCTGTCACAAGCACTAGCCATAGCCTATAAAAACTAGCAGAGTTAATTCTTACAAATTTAAATACAAAAATGACAATACCACAATGTTATTGAAAAAATATCATAATGTTGTAAATGTAATTTAGAGAATCACTTAAGAGTTAACTCGATATTTATTCCTAGAACATTTTCGTGGTTTGCGCATAATATATGAATTCAACTTGTAAACGCAATTTTTGAGGAATAATCCGTAAGATAAAGGTTAATATTAAGCATAAATCTTTACATCAGGACGATCTGCCCGCAAAACAGATTCAAAAATGACAGATTTAAGACGCGAATTAACCATTTGAGGGAAATTTACGTTCAAGCATCAGGCAAGAGAATACATTATTATGTAAAATAAATAATGTTGTTTGAATAATTGATTTGCGATATGAAAACAAATCCATTCTATCTGACAAGCAGAATCCCATCGCAATTCTTTTGCGACAGAGAGACAGAGACAAATCAACTTCTCAAGATCATTGATAACCAGGAAAATGTTGTCCTTATGGCTCAGAGGCATATAGGCAAAACTGGGCTAATCAACCATTGCTTTGAACTTGAAAATGTTAGGGATAATTTCTACACGATATCCATCGACATTCTGCATACATCATCCTTGAAGGAATTTGTCAAGGAACTAGAAAATGCCACATTTGCCACCATAGCTAAGAAGAGCGAGAAACTCAGACGCACTTTCTTTACCACACTCAAGTCCTTGAGAGCGAGCGTTGGCTATGATCCAGTAACATCGACACCTACTTTCGATATCAGACTTGGTGATGTTGAAAGCCCTGACTTCTCGCTGGATGAAATATTCGCATTTCTTGAAGCCGCTGACAGACCCTGTATCATTGCAATTGATGAATTTCAGAGAATCGCGAACTATCCGGAAAAGAACGTGGAAGAATTGCTTAGGGAAAAAATTTAGAAGTTGGCCAATACGCATATCATATTTGCCGGGGCGGAACGAAGAATCCTTTCTGAAATGTTCCAATCAGACAAAAGGTCATTCTATCAAAGTGCAACTACGATACAACTGGGACCCATTGACCCAAAGCGGTATTATTCCTTCGCCCAAGAACAGTTTTCAAAATCTGGAAAGACCCTGAGTAGAGAAGATTTTGATATGATTTACAATTTGTTTGAAGGCATAACGTTATATGTTCACCGTGTACTGCACGACTGCTATTACTATGTAGAGGCGAAAGAAATCTGCTCAAAGGAAGAGGCGAAACTATTCAGTGACAACTACATCAACGAATGCGGCACGAATATCAAGAAAATCCTATCTGGGATATCCGAGTCCCAAAAAGAACTGCTTTATGCAGCAAGTGCAGAAAAACAGCCACATGCATTACTTCCGGAGCATTCATCAAGCTACATAATCTCAAGTCCGCAAGTGCAGTTCAAAGTTCTGATTGCAGAGGGATTCTTAACAAAAAATGGGAACGCATACTCCTTGTCTAATCCTATGACAAGAATATGGCTCGAAAATCGGTAGTAAAATGTTACAGAACATACATTATTCGAAATCGAATCTATCTGAACATATGATTGATGGTTGTAAAAAAATCAAAGAAAGTTCCGAATAAATTCTGTAGATTGAGCCAAAACTTATTAATGCTTGGGCAGAACAAAAAAATAGGACCGCCAAAAAGCAATCCTACAATATAAATAAATATGTTATAAACTGAATGTTATAAGCATCAAATTGAGATGTCCAATATCTCGAGTTTCAACACGCCGGCAGGAACATTGACCTCAACAACATCTCCTTTTTTCTTACCCAAAAGCGCTTTAGCAATTGGAGTACCGATAGCAAGTTTACCCTCTCGCAGATTTGCTTCGTTTTCTGAAACAATCGTATATTCAAGTTGACGATTTGCTGTATGATTAAGCAATTTAACATGACTGAGAATCTGAACCTTGCTTTTATCAATCTTTGACTCATCAATTACACGCGCATTGGCAATTGTTGTCTCCAACTGCGCAATTCGCATTTCTAAAAGCCCTTGTGCCTCACGTGCTGCATCATACTCTGCATTTTCAGAAAGATCTCCCTTGTCACGTGCCTCAGCAATTGCTGCTGAAATGCGTGGGCGCTCTACAGAACGCATATTATCGAGTTCATCCTTCAGTTTCTTAAAGCCCTCTGCCGTAAGATAAATAACTTCCTTAGCCATTATAAATGAAAAACTATATTAAACAAACAAAAAATAAGAGGCTCCCAATCATTGATTGAAATCCCTTCACTTGCAATGCAAAGGTATGTTTAATATTTTCTAAAAACAAAACCCTTTGACATATCTTTTTTTAAGAGCTAGCAAAAAGCATCCTTAAGAACAAGGAAGAGAATTAACGATTAACGTAATAATCAATGTTTTGGGAAATCCATAAGGAAAACTAGATGTTCCAGCGGACGAAGATAATTGCGTTTCGGGTGCTTTGGAGAATAAACATAGCAGTCCAGTGTAACCACATTATTTTCATAGACAGTCGTATAACTTACGAAAGGCCCTCCCATAAAGTAATTCTCAACATCCCACAGACCACGCATCTCAATCCAAGGACGGGAACTAATGCGTAATGTCGCATAGTCCGCTTCAAAAGGCACATAGCCATCATCCTCGGCATTGGGGACTTCCCTTACAGTTGACATAAAACTGCCATCTGCAGGTCCAGGAATTCTCGAAGCAAATTCACTTCTTTTCTGAATTAGCCTATCTCTGGAAAGAGAAGCCTGTCCTGTATATTTGTAAGAATAGATAAAAAATCCTTGTGAAGCTGTCGGGAATTCGTACGAAATCCATACAAAGTTGTCGCTTTGTGAGCGTAGCGTGTATCCCTTTGGAATCAACATATTTATCCCAAACTTTTCCTTAATGAGTTCCTGTATCTTTGTTTCAGAAAAATTTTGCGCATACTTTATTGTACGATTGCGTTCAGCAATTTCAAACACCTGCAAAAGATTGTCGCCGTTTTCATTTAGATACTGAAGCATCTCCTCTAAAGAAGGAGCCTGCAATGTAATCTGTATTTGTGGAGCACTAATGACATCGTACTTGATTATGGCCGCAGCCTTTTTTACTTTTGGGGAAACACTTACAAGAAGAATATTACGATGCTCTGGCAGAATATTCTTAAAATCATCCGCCGTCACCCTCATAATAGTAAAGCTAGGTTCATCAACTATCGGAATCGGACGTGAAAATAGATTTCGAATCTGCTCACCTATCGAAGATTCCCATTCCTGGGCATTTGCCACTACGAGCAACTCGTAAGGAGCTCCCTGAGCAACCTTTTTTGATGAAGAAAGCTTTTTCATGGAATCAAAAGCCCCACAAGAGAAGAACGCGAATGAAAGAATGACAAACCAGAGCGAAAGATGTTTCATAGATAAATTGTTTTCACAAAGTTAAAAAACTCCCACATTCCGTAAAAGAATAATTACCTTTGTCTTATTAATAAAAAAGAAAATGAAAGTCAGACCATGGAAAATCATTCGTAAGTTCTATCCTTCATGCATATGGCGGATTGAAGATGAGAGTGATAGCGTCTACCTTACTTTTGACGATGGACCGACTCCCGGTGTGACAGAATGGATTCTCTCAACGCTTAAAAAGTACAACGCAAAAGCCACATTCTTCGTACTGGGGAAAAATGTCGAACTCTATCCCGATCTTTATTCGAAACTTCTTGAAGACGGACACAAAATCGGAAATCATACATATTCACACCAGAAAGGAATAAAGATGTCTTTGGAAAGGTATCTTGAAGATGTTGAATTTGCAAATGACATTGTACACTCGAACCTATTTCGACCACCGTACGCCTTAGCTACACCTGTACAAATACGGACGCTGTCGAAATATTATAAAATTATAATGTGGGATATCGTTTCAAGAGATTATAATCGTAAGCTCTCTCCCGAGAGGTGTATGAAAGGTGTCTTGCCTCATATTGCTCCAGGTTCGATAATTGCCTTCCACGACAGCGACAAATCCTTTAGAAATATGAGCATCGTACTGCCAAAAGTATTGGAAAAGATCTATTCAAATGGCTGGAAATGCAGAGTAATCGAGTAAACAATAAAATGAAAATTATCATAGCAATAACAGCCGCAAGCGGTTCAATATATTCCAGGCTACTTCTGGAAGAACTCATAGAAAATGACTCAGTTGAAAAGATAGGAGTCATCTTAAGTGAACATGCCAAAGAAGTCATGCAATATGAAGGAGAATCAATTCCAAGCAATGACAAAATATCTGTTTATGAAAACAATAATTTGTTTGCCAGCATGGCTAGTGGCTCATCGATATGGGATGCGATGGTTATTCTTCCATGTAGCACGGGCACCATGGGGCGCATTGCCTCGGGTGTAAGTTCAACCCTGATAGAGCGCAGCGCTGATGTGATGTTAAAAGAACGGCGAACACTAATATTGTGCCTTCGAGAGACTCCACTTTCCCTTATTCACATCAAAAATGCCGAGAAGATAACTCTTGCCGGAGGCATAATTCTTCCTGCAGCACCATCTTTCTATTCACATCCTACAAGCATAGAATCGCTATGCAGAAGTGTGACGCAAAGAATAAGGCGGCTTCTTGGCCTTAAAGCGAACACATTTGAATGGGATGATTGAGCGCAAAAGTATATCCGCTCCGTTTTTTGATTATATTTGCACAATTTTGAATAATTTATCATATGAGAATTTCTCAGTTATTAAAGTCCACCAATTATCAAAGTGAGGTTACGGTAAAGGGTTGGGTTCGCACAAAGCGCGGCAATAAAAACGTGGCATTCATTGCCATGAATGATGGTTCATGTGTTGCAAACATTCAGATTGTAGTTGATTTGCAGAAAATTTCCGAAGATACTCTAAAGGAGATTACAACTGGTGCATGCATCGCAGTTCAAGGTACTTTGGTTCAAAGCATAGGTGCTGGACAGGGGGTTGAGGTACAAGCCCGTGAAATTACAGTCTATGGCACAGCCGATGCGGAAACATATCCGCTTCAAAAGAAAGGACACACTCTGGATTTCCTTAGAACTATTGCATATCTGCGTCCGAGAACAAACACATTTGGAGCGATATTAAGAATTCGTCACGCAATGGCCTTTGCCATTCACAAATACTTCAACGACCACGGATTCTACTATTTGAACACTCCTCTGATAACAGCATCCGATTGTGAAGGAGCAGGTGAAATGTTCCAGGTAACAACCCTCGATTTAGAGAATCTGCCAAAGAGTGAAGATGGTAAGGTAGACTACACGCAGGATTTCTTTGGAAAGCACTGTTCACTGACCGTTTCCGGACAGTTGGAAGGTGAACTCGGAGCACTTTCAATGGGTCAGATTTACACATTCGGCCCTACATTTCGCGCAGAGAATTCAAACACTCCTAGGCATTTGGCAGAATTTTGGATGATAGAGCCAGAAATCGCTTTCTATGAATTGGAAGATAATATGAACCTGGCGGAAGACTTTTTGAAATATCTCATACGCTATGCATTGGAGAACTGCCGTGAGGATTTGGAATTCATGAACAAAATGTGGGATTCGGAACTAATCGAGCGCCTGAAATTTGTTCTTGCAAATGACTTTGTTCGCCTTGACTACACCGAAGGTATAAAGATACTCAAAGAATCAGGAAAGAAATTCGAATTCCCTTGTGATTGGGGATGCGACCTGCAAAGTGAGCACGAGCGTTATCTGGTCGAAGAGCACTTTAAGCGTCCTGTCATTTTAATAAACTATCCAAAGGAGATCAAGGCCTTCTACATGAAACAGAACGAAGACGGCAAGACAGTGCGAGCAATGGATGTACTCTTCCCAAAGATTGGAGAAATCATAGGAGGTTCCGAGCGTGAAGCATCATACGAAAAGTTATCGAAACGTATCGAAGAACTTGGTATTCCTCAAAAGGATATGTGGTGGTATTTGAACACACGCAAATGGGGCTCGGCGCCACACTCTGGATTCGGACTGGGATTTGAAAGATTACTTCTTTTTGTAACGGGTATGGCAAACATCCGTGATGTAATCCCATTCCCACGCACACCGAACAATGCCGAATTCTAGTATATCACTTAAGCAGCAGCAGAAACAGCAGTTAAAGCTATCGCCACAGCAAATACAAACTTTGGCGCTGTTGCCGCTTACGGCTGATGAACTAGATAAAAGAATCGAAGAAGAAATTGATCAGAATCCACTACTTGAACAGTCAAGCGAAAAAGCACAAGAAGGAGTTAATGAAGAAGGCGTCTATGAAAATGAAGCGCATCATCTCTATCGGAGCAGACCTGATTTTGATATAAATGAGAGCCTAGAGATTAACATAGCGGATGTTGAATCAATTAGGGAGAACCTTTGTTCTCAAATAGAGACTCTTCATCTTCAGCAGGAAGATTGCCAAATTGCCAAGTTCATTGTTGGTAGTGTATCGGATTCGGGATTTCTAGAGAGTGACCTTTACATAATCAAAAGTGATCTTTATCTAAATGAACAGATCAATGCCGATATTGAGCGCATTGATAGCATTCGCCATAAGGTAATGAGTCTTGATCCTATGGGTGTTGGCTCTATGTCTGTTGTGGAATTTCTAATTCTGCAGCTTGACACACTTGTAAATAATGAACATACCCAATTAGCAAAACGGATTCTTCGGGAGAAACAGAATGAACTTGCCAATAAACGCGAGGATGCAATAATACGCAGTCTGGGCGTATCGCATGAAGCATTTGAAAGTGCCCTAAAGACAATCCGCCAGCTTTCCATGTCGCCGATTGTAGCGGCTCCCTCTGTTTCAGAGTCTGACAATGGCTATATTAAACCTGAATTCATACTTCGGGATAGAGAAGGAAAACTGATACTTGAAAAGATCGAAAGCCGTATGCGCATTCCTCGTCTTTCTCAACAGAACAAGCGTATATTGGATAGCCTTTCAAATAAGCCGTTTCTCACACCGAAAGAGAAAGAGGAAAAGGATAAACTGCAGGAGATGTACGACAAAGCTCTTAGATTCATACAATCCTTGCAAGACAGACAAAAACGTCTATACAACACAGTGAAGACCATTGTCGACATGCAAGCTGAATATTTTATCTCGGGCGACAAGGAGAAGATTAGACCGATGAAACTTGAAGACATCGCAATCGCTACATCTCAGGATATTTCAACCATTTCAAGAATCGTAAGCCAAAAGTACATCGACACGAGTTTCGGAATTCTAAGCCTTAGAAAACTTTTCTCCGGAGCAATCGCTACCGTAGATAACAAGATGGTTTCTGCTATTGCCGTTTGCAGTGTTCTAAATGAAATAATAAATAGTGAAAATCCCCAGCATCCATATTCCGATGAGGAGCTGACAAAAATTCTTCAGAAAAGATTTGTGATATCCCGTAGAACTGTCGCTAAGTACAGAGATGCGCTCAAAATAAAATCATCCCACGAAAGAAAACGTAAAATCTCTACCTCAAATGAAATTTAACAAAGTCCTCATTCTGTCTTTTCTGCTATGTTTCCCAACATGGCTGGTTTTTGCTACAAATAATAAGACACAACCCCAATACAATCGCAGTCAGGGATTTTACAAAGATGTATTTATGGATAGCGGACTTGCCCTTACCTCCCGCAGGACACTTCCCGCATGCAGAGCATTGGGACTTTCCATGGAATACTTTGTAAGCGCATCGACAAGCAAAAAAGCCAAAAATCCCGCAAATGAGGTTGACACACTGCTTCAGAAGATGATAATGGTCGGCAACCCGCTTGACTATAACGGCGTACTGCTCTACCCTGACGGAGCTCCACGTTTTCGCATGATATACGTAAACGGAGGTATATCAAATAGCCATGGATATTCGCTAAAGAAAGCGGGTCGAAATATCATGAAAACATTCGTGGCAAATGGTGGCGGCTACGTAGGATCGTGCGCTGGCGCATACTTCGCCAGCCAGTATGTCTTAGATAAGGATTCTCTTATAGAGAAAAGTATGTACCTTGGTATTTGGCCCGGATGTGTTAGACAAACAGGACTGAAGAAAGCCTATAATACCATTTCAATTGAAAAGAACTCTAAACTGCTATCATACGGATTCCCAAATGGTATAATGAAAGTGGACAGTGTCCGTCACAATGGAGGATGCTACGCTGAAACGAAAGTTAAATGGCCCAAAGGGACAGAAATTCTTGCAAGATTATCCATGCCAAAGACAGACCCAAGACATGATCTTGACGGAAAACCTATCATCTGGGCATACAAAGCATCACCATTCAGCGGACGAATAATTCAGTGTGGCTCCCATCCAGAATCTGTCGCTTCCGAAGAAAGACTGGACCTTGTAACTTCAATGTTTCGCTACGCTATGGATGGCAACCCAACGCCTCAAATCAAGGGAGAACTTCTACCAGGACAAACACGCGAAATGAATCGGCACACTAAAGACAAGGTTCCTGCATATACAAGAATAGGTGACAAACAATATCACCACTTTACACTTTGCGTGCCAAAGAAATGCGAGAAGCTGGAAATCACACTTGGAGATTATAAGGGTTGGCGTGACTTTGATTTATTTCTGTTTGCATCCAATACGGGTTTTGCTTTTAGTGATACGGCACAGTACCGCAACGTTCGCTTCGGAGTTGCAAAAAAAATTACAATCGACAATCCCAAAGAGGGGGTATACTATATCTCCGTATTTTGCGACACTACAGTAAATACAACCGAATCGAAGTATGGAACGATGTACACCGGAAGAATCGATGTACTCAACGGAGTGCCATATTCAATAAAGGCTGAAATTACTGTAGGGCAATAATTTTTACCTGCCAATAACATTAGAATAAAAAAAGCGGAACAAGAAAAATCTTATCCCGCCTTGAATATATACACAATACAATTATTACTTTGTCAAAGCGCCAATTTCATACAAAGCACCATTAACCTTGCGAACAGCTGCTGCAGATGCGGCAAACTTTTCTTTCTCTTCGTTCGTCAGATCAATCTTTACAATCTTCTCAATACCCTTCTTTCCAAGAACTACAGGTACGCCGATGCAAATATCGTCCTCTCCATATTCGCCCTCAAGATAAACAGAGCAAGGGATGATAGCCTTAGTATCATTGATGATAGCATCAACAACAGATGCTCCTGCTGCTCCTGGTGCATACCATGCTGAAGTTCCAAGTAGCTTTGTCAAAGTTGCACCACCAACCATTGTATCGGCAGCAACTTGCTCCAACTTAGCCTTCGGAAGCATCTTGGATGCTGGGACGCCCTTGATTGCAGCCTTCGAGAGAAGAGGAATCATCGTAGTATCACCATGGCCACCGATAACCATTCCATCGATATCCTGCATACCTACACCTGTTGCCTTTGAAAGGTAGCAACGGAAACGTGAAGAATCCAAAGCTCCACCCATACCAATTACACGACGTTTTGGAAGTCCCGTAGCCTTCAATGTAAGATATGTCATTGTATCCATTGGGTTAGAGATAATTACAAAGATAGCCTTTGGAGAGAACTTGCTGGCATTTTCAACAACACCCTTTACAATCTTTGCATTGATTCCGATGAGTTCCTCACGAGTCATACCAGGTTTACGAGGAATACCAGAAGTGATAACGACAACGTCTGAATTTGCTGTTGGCTTATAACCTTCTGCATCGAGTGCTGTAACACCCGTCAACTTCGTCTTATAACCCTGAGTTGCAGAAGCTTGCATCATATCAAGCATCTTGCCCTCAGAAAGGCCTTCCTTGATGTCCACTAGGACAACCTCGCTTGCAATACCTCTGCAGGCAAGAACATTAGCACAGGTTGCACCTACCATACCTGCACCTACTACTGTTACTTTTGACATTTTTTATATGATTTGTATGTTAAACTACTTCTCGATAAGAGCCTTATACTGTTCTGCGTCAAGCAAAGCCTCCACTTCGGTCGCATCTGCAATCTTGATGCGTACCATCCAGCCCTCTCCATACGGATCCTTGTTTACAAGTGAAGCATCTGCTTCGATTGCTTCATTAACAGCTACAACCTCGCCCGAAAGCGGAGTAAAAGCATCAGAAACCGTCTTAACGGCTTCGATTGAGCCAAAAACATCACCCACATTCAAAGTTTCACCAAGAGTCGGGATGTCAACAAAAACGATGTCTCCAAGTTCGCTTTGCGCGAAATCTGTGATACCTACCACTGCATATTCACCTTCAACACGACACCATTCGTGATCGTTTGAATATCTTAAATTTGATGGAACATTTGCCATATTTTCTAGTTTTTATTATGCAAATATACTTATTTTTTCTTTGTGCGTTAATCAGATAACACAAATTCTATCTCCTTAAATTGATATTCTTTTTGCTGGCCTGAATCATTTTCTACAATAAGTGCTCCGTAAGGGCGAACGCCACGGATTATACCATAAAAAAACTTTCCATCTTCGGCCATAAAACGATGCCGCTCATCAAGGCGATAAAGAAGGTTATGGTATTTGGACTGAATCGTTTGAAAATCACCACGTCGAATAGAATCATAATTACGTCTAAGACATATCATGAATTTTTCAAGAACCTGCTCTAAAGAGAATGAGTGCCCACTTTGCAGCTTCATTGATGTTGGATTTGGTAACGTCTGCGGAAAGCATACCTGATTCACATCTATCCCAACGCCTAGGATCGTTCTTCGAAGAAAGTTACCACTAAGTTGATGCTCAATTAAAATACCTGTTATCTTCCGATTATCGACATAAATATCATTTGTCCATTTAATCTTTGATTTTATTCCATATTCATAGAGCATCTCGTATATAGAAAGAGCAGTTATTTCTGAGAGAAGAAACTGCTTCGAAGCTTCCAGAAACAAAGGTTCCAGCACTACTGAAAAAGTTAGATTTTCGCCTTTATTACTTAACCAAGTATGACCTCTTTGTCCGCGACCCGCACTTTGCATATCGGCCCAGATAACATCCATATCCACGTAGGTAGACTTACGTGCTTCGTCGTTTGTGGAAGTCAAGGTATCAAAATGATATGTCATTATCTCTAACTCAATTATATCTTGCTATTTGTCTTTGCTCAAAAATATCGTTCACATGCCTTTAAGCGTAACAAAGATATACATAATCAGAAATTCCATCATACAAGTTTCCAAAGAGAAACCTAAGGATGTACGCCTAAAATTACACTTCAAATCAAATTTTCGATATGCTCAGACAAATATTTGACCTAAAGTAAGAAAATAAATCTTCAAAAACTGATATTTTTGCAAATAAAGAAGGGGTGTCTAAGTGAGATATTGTGCTACGACATCCCTAAGAGAGTACCCAACAACAATATTTTTCACGATGAAAGTATACAAGTTCGGTGGAGCATCCGTGAAGGATGCCGCAGGTGTTAGAAATTTACAAAAAATTGTTTCCACGCAAGACAGTCTATTTTTGATAGTTTCCGCTATGGGAAAGACGACAAATGCTCTGGAAAGGGTATTTTCTTTGTTTGTCGAAGAAAAGAAAGATGAGAGCCTTCTTGAACTTGAACAAATACATCATTATCATACGGAAATAATCCAGGAGCTTTGGGGCAAAACCTCCTCGCTTGAGGATGTTGAAAAGCTATTTTCGGAGTTAGAGATGTTCATCCGTTACACACCAGGCAGAATAACGTCCATGGAAGCATGCTACGACTATATCGTTTCCTTCGGCGAACTTATCTCAACGAAAATCATCTCTAACTACCTGCTTCTTTGCAAAATAGAAAACAAATGGATTGATATGCGAGAGGTCTTCGTTACAAGTTGCACCCACAAAGATGCAAACGTGCTACTTGACAGATCAGAAGCGAGGCTTCTTAATGAGGTATCTCAAAACGGATATAAAGTATTTGTTGGGCAGGGATTCATCGGACGTGCAACCGATCGCTCGGTTACAACACTTGGAAGGGAAGGTTCGGACTATTCCGCAGCTTGTGTGGCAAATATCACCAACGCAGAAAGCCTTACCGTCTGGAAGGATGTTGACGGAATCTTAAGTGCTGACCCTAAGTTGTTTCCAAACGCCATTAAGATTGAACATATAAATTATACGGATGCAATCGAGTTGGCATACAGCGGAGCGCAGATTATTCACCCAAAAACCATAAAGCCTCTGCAAAACAAACTCATTCCGCTATTTGTCAAACCTTTTTCAAATCCTCAAGGAAATGGTACAGAAATTTCCTCAAAAGCCGAAACTGTCTCTACCCCAATAATTATTCTGAAGAAAAAACAGGTTCTGCTAACACTTAAGTCGAAGGATTTGTCATTTATTCTGGAAGAAAAATTTCAACTAATCTTTGATATATTGGCAAAGTACAATATCAAGACAAATCTAGTTCATAATACGGCTGTTATGCTGGCTCTATGCATTGAAGAAAATTGGCATTTAGACGAATTATTATTAGAACTTCAAAACGAAAGTTTTGAAATAGAGTGCAAAAGGAACGTAGAACTTCTTACAATAAGACATTACAACGAAGAGATGTACCACCATCACGCCACAAAAGCGTGTTGTCTGTTAAGACAAACTACGACGGATACAGTTCGTGTTGTACGTGAATGTTAGTTAAATTGAAGCATTATGTGCTTCCTGCATAATTTCAGCTATTGTCTTGTCGATATAGGTTTGTATATCCTCACGAAGTTTTACATAAAGCGGACACTCAGTGTAGTTTTCATTATCCAAAAGCACATCTCTAATTGAGCGAAGAGAATTGTTGTAGTTCTTTATTTCATTGTCAAGTGCTTCGCCTTGCTTTGACGATTCAACAATTTTCATAAGAGACATCTGTCGCAACTTTTCACAGACATCAGACAAAATAACCAGCACAACACATTCCATCAGCGTGTGTCCCTGCATAAAAAGATATGTATTCTCAGGATGCACACCACGATAGGAAAGAAATTCCGAGAATTGTGGTAAGGCTGCAGCATATTGAGGATTCTCACGCTCGAGCTGTGAAACACATTCGCTTACGTGACGACCAAGCCATGCCAAAGTATTTACACCATTTCCCGAAATATCAAGATAACCTATACGTACTGTTTTTCGAAAATTCGTGAGTGAGAATATGTTTGGGGTGGCCTTATACGCCGAATAAGCATACCAAAGAAATGCCGGATATATTATCTTGGAATACTCCTCCATGAAAAACTTGAAGTCAAAAATGTGCGTGTCGTTCTTCGTAGCTTTGCAGCAGACATTATGCAGCGATGGAGCATAGCAAAGAAAATTTTCCGTTGCATAAGCATACGTATGAAACATATACGGCGAGGAATTTATAAGCGTGGAAAGATTATTCTGTCCGTTGAAAAGATAGTCAAAGTCCGAATCCATACAAAGAAGTGTATACGGGGAAGACTTTTCAGCCATAGAAAGCAAGACTTTCTTTCCCTTTGGAAGATCCTTCTGTGGAGGAACAGATATTTCAAAACGAAGGAACGGATTGGTAAAATGATCGAAGATGGCACGCCAGAATGCGACATCATCGTAGCCCTCGACATACACATTCACAATGCGTTTATTGTCGGGATAGAATATTGGTTTAGGCAAAGAACTTACATCGACGCGGCTATTTTTCAGAGCGCGTTCCCTCATCTTTATAATTGCCTTGTCCGAAAGAGGGTTTTTCTGTGATGAAGAAAAAATGTTAAACGACTTCCAATCCATGTTGTTTACGCTTCATGAATGTAAATATACAAAGCTTTCCCGAAAATTTTATGCCATTTTTCTTATCTTGCGAAAAATTATTCAATTATCCGAAATGGCTGACTGGAAAGAAAGACTGGGTGTGGTCTATTCCACAAATCCAAATTTCAAATATGAGATGCCCGAAACTCCCGTAGCTCCACACATCGAGCCCGGGAAACAGAAACTGCGTGTTTGGCTAGACAGGAAGATGCGTGCCGGAAAACAGGTAACCGTCGTCGGTGGATATGTAGGACCAGCGTCAGAAATGGAAGATTTGTGCAAGATGCTCAAAAAAGGTTGTGGCGTTGGAGGGGCAGTTAAGGACGGAGAAATTCTTATTCAGGGTGATAAACGTGAGCTTGTTCTGGGATTACTTCAAAAGAGTGGCTATCAAGCGAAAGGATTGTAAAAATGCTTAAACTGAACGAAAAATACATTCGTGCTCTAGTGATTGTAATGGCAATGTTGTTTGTCCAGCAGCAAGTCGTGGCACAGTATTATTCATGGGGAAGCGACTCTCCTTGTTTGAAATGGAACCACATAAAACAAAAACAAGGTAAAATACATGTTGTTTATCCACAACATGCTTCATTTCAGGGAACTCGGGTATTTTATTATGCTGATGCTATAAAAGACTATATAAGTTTTGGCTATCGGCATCCACAAATTAAAATGCCATTTATAATACATCCGGAAAACTTCACCAGTAACGGAATCGTAATGTTTATGCCACGAAGAGTGGACATCCTCAGTTCACCGCTTGGCTCAGAATACGCTACGCCATGGCTCAAGCAGTTGGTTGCCCACGAATTCAGACATAGCGCGCAATACAGCAATACCTCACGTGGTTTTCCTCGCATTTCAAGTTGGTTCATTGGCGAGCAAGCACTCACTGGCGGTATAATAGCTTTTCCGATGTGGGCACTTGAAGGAGATGCTGTTCTTTCGGAAACTGCAATGACAACCTACGGAAGAGGACTGCAACCCTCGTTTACAATGGAGTATCGTGCGTTGGGTAACATAACGAAAAGAAACAGGAACTTCGACAAATGGCTCTGTGGCTCATACAAGAATTTTGTTCCGTCACATTACAATATTGGATACCAATTTTGTTCGTATGCATACAACAAGTACGGAGAGAACGTATGGAACAAGGTCGTGCGCTACACGGTAAGAAATCCTTACACCATTATGCCGCGTATGATAGCCTTCCGCAAATATTACCGCACTTCCATGAAAAAACTAATGCGGGAGACATTCAACAACCTGGAAGAGTTCTGGCAAAAGAGCAACTCCGAAGAGGATACATCAAAACCTATAATAAGTCTACCGCAGAAGAACTATACGTCCTATTCCACTCCAGTGGTTCTGAATGCCGACTCCATACTCTGGATAAAGAAAGATTTGAATCACACAAATCATCTTATACTTTCCAATCAGAAGATGGATAAAGAAAAAAAGCTCACGGCTATCGGACGCCTTTCTTCACGTATAGACTCGAATGGAAAGAAAGTATACTGGACTGAGTACCGCCAAAGTCTGCTATTCGCAGAAAGAATCAACTCTGTTATATGTTGGTACGACTTGCAAAATGGCAAGCTTGGACATATTCGTAATGTGCACAATGCTATCTACGCAACATGCACTGATAAAGAAATTCCTGCCTATGTGGAATATTTACCAAATGGTACATATACAATCGTTAATGGCGAAAGAAGAACAACTTTAGCGCCGGGTCTTGAGGTACACGATATGGCATATGATAACACGTCCGATCAACTCTATTTGATTGTTACATCCGATGATGGAATGTCAATTGAAAAAGTTACAAATAACGGACTAGAGAATATCAAAAAGCCATCATTTGTTACAATCAAATCTCTTAGAGCATCCGAGGGAAAACTTTACTTTGGTTCTACGGATTCAGGTAAAGATGAAATACATGTTATAGAAATTGCCTCGGGGATAGAAAAACGTCTCACCAATTCTAAATATGGTTCATTCTCACCATATCCTGTGACTGACGGAAAAATTCTTGTAACCACATACAACGCTCTTGGGTATGTTCCTTCAATACAGGATGCAGGCCAAGAAATTGAGCAGATTGAATACCGCAAGATACCACGCAACAAGGTAAACCCTCCGCGTGAAAGGTGGAACAACCTCATAAATTTGGACACTGTACGATTTACACAGAACGACTCCACGTTGTTGGCAAAGAAGTCCAAGCGTTTTAGAAAGGTTCCTCATATGTTCAATATACACTCATGGGCACCAGCAGGTTTCAATCCAATGAGCCTTTTTGGTGAAAATTTCCCTGCATTCAACATCGGTGCAACAATAATGAGCCAGAACCTTCTGTCGAATCTTTCTGCATACGCAAAATATGCATGGTCTAGCGAAGACGGACATATAATAACCGGAGCTTTTAGATACACTGGTTTGGGACCTACTATCTCTGCTTATGTAACATATGGAGGTCTGCAACAGGCATACAATGCATATTCTTACTCGGCACAGGATCCCGACATGACAAAATACTATCTGACATCCTCGGCTGAATTAAAGGATATTGGGAAATATTTTGGAACAGGCATATCAATCTCTCTACCCCTAAGATTTGAAAGTACACGACGCGTGCGCACTATTTACTTCGATGTGTCATATGATTACGACAACGGACTTGTAGCCGATATGGATGCATGGAGAAAAGTCGGATATAGTGCATACATGCTTAGAAATCTGTCATACCGAAATGGTCTTCACATGATGGATTTCGCAGTTGAATGGTCTTCATCAAACTATAGAGGGCATCGGGAAGCTCACCCAAGATGGGGTCATACACTAGCCTGCCATTACGCAATCAATCCAGCAGATAGGAACTTCTCTGATTTGATTATGCTCTACGGCAAAGCCTACCTTCCGGGTCTAGCCTACTCACACTCAACATCCGTTGCTCTGGCATATCAGAATCGACTTGGAGGTCTTCGTCTAAGCCATGCCATAACGGAACTTGAATTCAAATCAAAGATGCTACTTCCTAAAGGATACGCTAGTTACGAAATTAGCAATCGTAACTATTTTGCCGCTTCACTGCGATACGAACTACCTATCTGGTATCCTGAAGGTGGTATTCCAAGTATTGTATACTTTTCAAGAATACGCCTTAGACTTGGATTTGACATGGCATCGTTTGATAATCCTTATGGAGTTGTATCTGGAGAAGTAGGAGCTTTCCGCTTTGAAACTAAACGAGATAGAATTTACTCATATGGAGGAGATCTGATTTTCGACGTATGTCCTCTTAGACTTCCATCTTCAGGAGAATTTACCTTCTCCTTATCCATTTACAAGCCAACAACAAAAAAAGGAATTCACTGGTCCATCGGAGTGGGATTGCCGTTTTAATTAAACCTTTATGACTAACAAACACGTAAACAAGAAGAAAATTATTAAGTGGATGTGGATAATATGTCTTATGCCACTTGTGCTGATACTATTTTTACTCATGCTTACGGCACTGAACTGCTTTGGGCGCCTGCCATCATTCGAAGAGCTTGAAAATCCAAAAAGCAATCTTGCCACCCAAGTATATTCTGATGATGGCACAGTCATAGGAAGTTTTTTTATTCAGAATAGGACCTACGTTCAGTACGACGATCTTTTTCCAAAAGATAGTACAGCGCTATTCCAGATTAAGGGAAGAACTCTGCCTCCACTTGCAGCTGCTCTTGTTGCTACAGAAGATGCCCGCTTTTATGCGCACTCAGGCATTGATATTCCATCCGTATACAGAGTGGCCATCAAAACAATTATGTTTGGAAATAGTCGCTCAGGAGGAGGAAGTACAATTACGCAACAATTGGCAAAAAACCTCTTCCCAAGAGATAAGGGCGAAGGCTTAAATTCATTAGAGCGTAAAGTCAAACTCGTCCTCACGAAATTCAAGGAGTGGATAACAGCCATAAAACTTGAATACAACTATACCAAAGAGGAAATCATTGCAATGTATCTCAATACCGTAGAGTACGGATCGAATGCCTTTGGTATACAATCGGCTGCACAAACTTTCTTTGGTAAGAAGCCTTCGGAACTCAATATACAGGAGGCTGCTGTTCTTGTGGGTGTTGTTAACGCACCTACGCGCTATTCCCCTGTAAGGAACCCGGACAATTCTATTAAAAGACGAAATATTGTCCTTCAGCGTATGCAAAAAGCCGACGCGATTACCGAAAATGAGTGCGATTCACTATGCGCCTTGCCTATAACGCTGAACTACCACCCTCTTTCGCACAATAATGGTATAGCTACCTATTTCCGTGAGATGTTGCGTTCAACGATGAATGCAAGACCTCCAAAGAGACGAAACTTCTACAACGAGTGGGATTACGAACAAGCCTTGAAAGAATATGAAACTAATCCTTTATATGGCTGGTGTCACAAGAACTTGAAGGCTGATGGAAGCGAATACGACATCTACCGTGACGGACTAAAGATCTATACAACAATCAACTCTTCGATGCAAGAATATGCCGAGGAAGCACTTCACAAACAGCTTGAAACCGTTATACAACCTGCTATGAACAAGCAGATTAAGGAGACCAAGCAGATTTTCATTGACAAAAGCAAGGATGAAATAGAAGAGATCATAGAACATGCAATAAAAGGAAGTGAAAGATATCGTTCCATGAAACAGGCCGGAATCTCCGCAAAAGAGATACGCGAGACTTTCAAAAAGAAGATTCCGATGAAAATATTCACTTTCAAAGGCGAGGCGGACACCATACTTTCTCCGCGAGATTCTATCATCCATCACAAAAAAATCATGCGTGCTAGTTTCGTTGCGATGGATCCGAAGACGGGTTATGTGAAGGCATATATCGGAGGCCCTGATTTTTCGTTCTTTAAGTGGGATATGGCAAAACAGGGAAAACGTCAAATAGGTTCAACCGTCAAGCCGTTCATATACACCTTCGCCATAGACCATCTTGGAGTTACTCCATGCAGTATGGTTCCTAATCTTCCTGTAACAATTGAAACCGATAGTGGCATTGCATGGTCACCGAAGGAATCCGGAAAAGTTGAATACGATGGTGTACTACACCCTTTAAGATGGGGACTAGCCATGAGTCGCAACAACTATTCGGCATGGATTATGAAACAAACCAAACGACCAGAGGCTGTTGCTGATTTTATTCACAATATGGGAATAATATCTTTCATAGATCCCGTTTACGCACTTTGCCTTGGAACGTTTGAGTCCAACACGTTCGAAATAGTTTCGGCTTATACCACATTTGCTAACGAAGGAATACACAACACGCCTCTATTTGTAACTCACATAGAAGACCGACATGGTAATATCCTATCTACTTTCTCATCCTCTTCTACGGAAGCCATATCCAAACAGACAGCATACACAATGCTGCAGATGCTAAAAGGCGTCATCACATCAGGTACAGGAGGACGACTCATATATCAGTTTGGCTTTGAAGGGATGGACATTGGAGGTAAAACCGGTACTTCAAACGACAATCGCGATGCATGGTTTACGTGCGTAACGCCAAAACTTGTCGCAGGGGCATGGGTAGGAGCAGAGGATCAGGCCGTACACTTGCGCCGAAGGGGAGAAGGTTCTGTAATG
Organism: Candidatus Alistipes equi; assembly: GCA_018065435.1. Lineage (GTDB taxonomy): Bacteria > Bacteroidota > Bacteroidia > Bacteroidales > Rikenellaceae > Alistipes > Alistipes equi. Next base: position 11,539 of record JAGHTK010000154.1, on the reverse strand, counting down.
GCTTTGCCTATCGTGGGAGAATTTCTTACGAAGGTTTACAACGATGCGTCACTGCACATAAGCAAGAGTGACACGTTCACCGCACCTCATGGATGGACTGCATACGACTGCCCTTCCGAAGAGGATGCAAATAAAGCTTCATACGACGAATTTTTTTAGTCGTAGCTAATAGTATTGCATTTGCAAAAAAAATATTTTTTTTGTTTTACATTTTAGTTGTAATTTTGCCAACCAATGCATTTTTGAAATGAAAAGATTTATAGTTTCTTCAGCTATTGTGCTTACAGCATCTTTGATGTTGTTTGCATGTGCGTCTATAAGCAAAATAGCCAAGAGCGGAAATCCTGAACTTATCTATGAAACTGCATTGAAACAATACAAGGCAGAAAAGTGGTCTAGGGCATCCAATCTCTTTGATGCATGTCAAGGATACTATATCGGTAGTGCGCGCGAAGATTCAATTGCATTCTTCTCGGCAAGAAGTAAATACAAGCATCGTGACTATGCCGAAGCCGGCATGTGCTTTGACGAATTCCGTCACAAGTTCGGTCGTAGCATCTTCATTGAGGATGCAGAAGCAATGTATGCCATGTGTCAGTACTTCCTTGCACCTGGTCCTACAAGAGATCAAGCACTAACGGCCAAGGCTATAATTGCCTTCACAGAATTTATAGAAAGATTTCCAGATTCTCGTCGCGTAAAGCCTTTCAAGAGTCTCATCGAAGAACTTACGTTGCGTCTGCACGAACGTAATTTTATAAATGCATATACATATTATAAGATACATAAATACAAATCTGCAATTGTTGCATTCAAAAATGCACTGAAGAATTATGGCGATACAATATATCGTGAACGAATACTATATTATATAGTAGCATCGCACTATCAGTTCGCCCACAATTCCATCACGGACAAACAATATGACAGATATATGAACCTTCTGGATGCATACTATTCTTTCATTGCGGAGTATCCTGAGTCTGAATACCGCAAGGAAGTTGACAAGTACGCAGAAGAGGCTAAAGACCACATCGATAAAAATAAACTGAAAAAATAAAGTGTAAAATGGAACTGAAAAAGAACATTCCGAACAACACGATTACAAGAAAACTTGTTGACTTTGACCGTGAGACGCAAAACATCTACGAAAGCGTCAACATCATTGCACGCCGTGCGAACCAAATTTCCGATGAACTGCGTCAGGAATTGAAATCAAAGTTGTCGGACTTTGCTTCACAGACAGACACGATGGAGGAGACCTTTGACAATAAGGAGCAGACTGAAATTTCAGAATACTATGAGCGTCTTCCAAAACCATCAATCATTGCAACTGAGGAGTTTCTTGACGATAAGATCTACTACAACATGAAAGAGAAATAGGAGTTTCTCCAGTCATGTTGAACAATAGCACCGTGTTAAAAGGAAAGCACATAATTTTAGGCATTACGGGAAGTATAGCTGCATATAAATCGGCTATACTTTGTCGTCTTTTACGCAATGCCCAAGCAGAAGTCCGAGTGGTAATGACCGCAAATGCCAAGCATTTCATTACCCCACTGACGATGGCAACGCTTTCAAAGAATCCAATTCTCGTAGAATTCTTTAATCCAGAAAACGGAGAATGGAACTCGCATATTTCTTTGGGAGAATGGGCGGATTTACTACTTATAGCGCCTGCCACGGCAAACACAATTGCCAAGATGGCTCATGGAATTGCAGACAATCTACTTTTGACAACATATCTTTCTGCAAGGTGCCAAACGGTAGTTGCACCAGCGATGGATTGTGATATGTTTTCTCACCCCTCTACCAGGGAGAACATTTTGACACTTACAAAAAGAGGTGTTATAATACTGGATTCTCCAAAAGGAGAACTTGCAAGCGGTCTTGAAGGCAAGGGTCGAATGGCAGAACCTGAATCAATTGTAAATAGTATTGAAGATCTCTTTACAAAGAACGATTCCATATTGAGTGGACGTAGGTTTTTAGTAACGGCAGGGCCTACACGCGAAGCGATTGACCCTATACGCTTCATATCAAACACCTCAACAGGGAAGATGGGTTATGCCATAGCCAAGTCCCTTGTAAATAGAGGTGCGGAAGTAGTGCTTATTAGTGGACCTACTTCGCTCGAGGCTCCAAAAGGATGTCGTGTTGTGCATGTTACAAGCGCTCAAGAGATGTACAAGGCATGTGTCAATGAATTTAAATCAGTCGACGGAGCTGTGATGTGTGCAGCCGTTGCAGACTACACGCCTTCCAAAGTCTCCAACCAGAAGATTAAGAAAACTGATGATGACTTACAGATTCCCTTAAAACGCACTGAGGACATAGCAAAGAAGTTGGGCAAAGAAAAGGGCAAAAGAATTCTTGTGGGATTTGCACTAGAAACCAACAACGGAATAGAACATGCCAAAAAGAAACTTCAGGAAAAGAATCTTGATTTTATAGTCTATAATTCCGCTAAAGAAGAAGGTGCCGGTCCTCAAAGTGACACAAACATCGTTACAATTATTGATGACGAGTGTGAAAAACCGTACCCTATACTATCAAAAGCAGATGTCGCAGAAATTATTACCCAAAATATAGAAAGAATACTTTTGAAGAATGCTTAAGCGGCTTACCATAGAGAATTATGCCCTAATTGACCACCTGGAGATAGAATTCGACAAAGAGCTCAACATCATCACAGGTGAAACAGGTGCCGGAAAATCGGTACTGTTATCGGCATTAGGCACAGTTCTTGGTGCAAAGCCTGACGCAGCAATCATAAAGGATCCTCAAAAAAACTGTTGGATAGAAGCCGAGTTCGAAGGGACAGATACAGAGATTAAGACATTGGCCGAAGAGAATTGCATTGACATCGATGATAGTTTGATAATACGCAGAATTCTAATGCCAGGAGGCAAGAATCGGGCTTTTGTCAATGATCAACCTTCCAGCATATCACTTCTTCGAGACATTGCGTCCTTTCTGATAGATATTCATTCACAACACGATACACTCCTTCTCACGTCAGGGGCCTATAGACTTAAAGCCATTGATAGCATTGCTTCGAATGAAGAAATCCGTAAAAAATACCGCCTAGCCTTCGAACGAGTCAAAGAGTTGCGACGCAATTTAGCCGAGCTAAAAGAAAGAGTCGCAGAAGAAAGGAAAAATGCAGATTGGACACTTTACCAGTTTAAGGAGCTGGATGAAGCCAAACTGGAAGAGGGTGAAAAGGAAAGACTTGAAGAGGAACAGCAGATACTTGAAAACGCTGAAAGAATTTCCGAAGCAGTAGTTCCGCTAGCGGCCATAATGGATGAAGAGAACGGCGTTCTTGACAATATTCATTCCATCCTAAGCGGCATCGAACATCTTCAAAACATCTATCCGAACTCTAAAAATTACGTGCAGCGCCTTCGAAGTTTGGAAATAGAGCTGAAGGACATCTCTGGCGAAGCACACGATGAAATAGAGCGCATACAATCTAATCCAGAGCGCTTAGAAGCCATAGACAAAAGACTTGGACTTATATACAATCTCCTGAAAAAACATTCGAAGCAAACCGTAAGCGAGTTGATATCTCTCAAAGAGCACTATAAGACAATGTGCATTGAGCTGGATGAAGGGGAAGAAACCATTGCAGAGCTTGAAAAGGAACTTTCTAAAGCCGTGGAGGAAGAAACAGCTATAGAGAAGGCCTTGCACAAGAGCAGGGAAGACGTTCTTGAAAAATTTTCCAAGGACGTGGAAAACAGGCTTAAATTCATGGCTATGAATGATGCTGTCTTTCAGGCTTCAATAACTTCGAAGGAGGCTTCCTTAGACGGATGTGACGAAATTACATTCCTCTTTTCGGCGAATAGAGGAATGGCCGTACAGCCAGTCCAGAAAGTTGCATCCGGAGGTGAGCTATCCCGCATTATGTTATCCCTAAAGTCAGTACTTTCTTCCGTAATGAAGCTGCCAACAATTATCTTTGATGAGATAGACACAGGTGTATCCGGAATGACAGCTGCTGCCGTAGGAGACGTCCTTCTAGGGATGTCCAAAGGGATTCAACTTATAAACATAACACACCTCCCACAGGTTGCATCATTAGGCAGACGCCACTTTTTTGTTTATAAGCAAAACAGTAGCACATACATAAAGGTGCTTTCCGAACAAGAAAGGTTGGAAGAAATAGCAAAGATGCTCTCATCTGCCGAAATCACACAGGCAGCAAGAGAGCAGGCAAAAAATCTTCTCGACCGATGAAAAAAGCATTCTTCCTTTTCTTTATTGCAATTCTATGGTCATCCTGCAGTCAACCCATAGAAGAGATGCATCCCATAGAAGAATACAAGCCTGAGTGGGCCGAAGGTTTTACCTTGGGACATGACTCCCTTTCTCACAAGAAAATTATGGTAATAAAAGATCATATTGAGGGGGAGAATTCACATAAGCAAATTATCATATTTGATTCCATAAACCAGAGCAAATCCCTCGGAAACGGACTTTTTGTCATTCACGTTCCTGTAAAAAAAGTTGCTTTAATGTCAACCTCGTTCGCTGCAATGCTTTCAAAGACGGGGTTTGAAAATTGCATCGTAGGCATGTCTGGTACACAATTCTTATTGGAGCCGAAAGTAAGAGAGCGGATTGATAATGGAGAATGTGTAGAGATTGGTAATGAAAGTAACCTCGACCTTGAAAAGATGAAGGCTATAGGTACAGATCTCGTGCTATTGAATGGAATGCGCACAGACAATTCCAGATTAGAAAAGAAGTTGCAGCAAATTGGTATTCCATACATCTACATAGGAGATTACATAGAAAGTACCCCGCTTGGAAAATGTGAATGGGTTGTGGCTCTAAGTGAAATAATGGGCGACCGACAAAAAGGCATCTATCTCTTTTCCCAGATAAGGGATAGATATCTACAGTTGAAAAGTATACAATTTCAAAACAGACCAAAGGTGATGGTCAACACGCCCTACAGAGATGTATGGTTTATGCCAGGAAAGAAAAACTACATGGCAAGGCTAATCGAGGATGCTGGAGCCGAGTATATTTTCACTGAGAATACAGGCTTAGAATCCGTTCCAATTTCCATGGAGGAAGCTCTCAGACTGACTTCAGAATGTGATTATTGGATAAATGTCGGACAATATACATCGTTAAAAAAGCTATGTGAAGATATGCCACTGTTTTGTAACCTTAAGGTAGTGCGCCTTAGACATATCTACAACAATAATAGATTACGTACGTCTTTGGGAGGAAGTGCATTCTGGGAAAGCGGATGTATGGAACCAGATTTGATTCTACAGGATTTATTAACTATATTTCATCCCGAAATATCCTCTAAAGAACTCAAGTATTATTCATGTCTAGAATAAAACATAGGATATGTTTTCTTACGATTGCACTTTCACTTCTGATGGTGCTACTCTTCATTGCAGACATTGCAACGGGCACAACCCAAATGGATTTTCACAGGATTATGCAAGTTCTCCTGCTTGGGGAAGGCACACCTTTGGAGCGCAGCGTTATTGTGGACATTAGACTTATGCGAGCCTTTATGGCAGTTCTTGCCGGAGCGGCCCTGTCCATAAGCGGACTTCAGATGCAAACACTTTTTCAGAATCCGTTGGCAGGCCCTTATGTACTAGGTATAAGTTCAGGAGCAAGTCTAGGAGTTGCACTCTTTCTAATGGGAGCGCCTCTTCTGCCGAATGTCCTACGAGAAATTGGTATGGTAACAGCCGCATGGATAGGTTCTGCTGCAGTTCTGGCACTAATCGTATGCATTTCCCGAAACATTAAAGACATAATGGTGATTCTCATCATAGGAATTATGCTCTCATCAGCAACTGGTGCCTTTGTGGAAGTTCTGCAGTATTTCAGCAACGAAACTGACCTGAAATCTTTTGTCATCTGGAGTATGGCAACCGTAGGGGAAGTCACATCCAACGACATGACAATCATCCTTCCTGCACTTGTCCTCGGTTTTATACTTAATCTTTTGTGCCTTAAACCAATGAACATGATGTTACTTGGAACAAATTATGCCGTGTCAATGGGTTTGAACATAAAGCTTACAAGGAATATGCTCTTTTTGTCGACAACCCTACTTGCAGGCACCATAACGGCATTTTGTGGTCCAATCGGCTTTGTTGGTCTAGCCGTACCTCATATTGCAAGACTTCTGAGTCGTCATTCCGACAGAAAAGTCCTGTGTACGATTTGTATACTTACAGGGGCTTGCTTGCTACTTTGTTGTGACATTCTTTCAAAATGTCTGACACTGCCGATAAACACAGCTACATCCCTTATGGGCATTCCGGTAATAATTTATATTGTCACACGCAAAAATGCCCCTATGTTATGATACGGATTGAAAATCTTGGTTTGTCATACGGAACAAGGACTGTGCTTAAGGAGGCCAGTGCACAATATGCAAAGGGTGAAATATCGGCACTGATTGCTCGCAATGGTGCAGGAAAGAGTACACTTTTGCATGCAATTTGCAAAGAAAAAGAAATAAATGCTGGACATATATATCTAGATGGTAATGATGTTGCAAAAACGCCTGCAAATAAAATGAGCAAACTTCTAAGTATCGTATCCACGCTAAGAACAAAAGCAGCAAATCTAACCGTAAAACAGGCTGTGCTTCTGGGGCGTTCTCCTTACACGAACTGGCTGGGACAGCACTCCGTATATGACATTGAAGTTGTAGAAAATGCGCTAAGTATGGTTAATATGACAAGTTATGGCAATCGTGATATAAATTCCTTATCGGATGGAGAGTTCTCACGCGCAATGATTGCCCGAGCAATAGCTCAGGATACAGGCACAATCATACTGGATGAACCATGCGCATTCCTTGACATTCCATCACGCTATGAAATATGCAGACTTCTTAGGGAACTTGCCATAAAGAAGATGAAATGCATAATATATTCAACCCACGACATTGACTGTGCAATTGATGCGGTGGACACAATATCGGTAATAGATAATTGCCAATTAAAAAAATACGATGCTAAAAAGGATGGCCGCCAAATAATCAAAGAAACATTTGGTATATAAAAAGTAGCCTTAAGCGTTAAGCATTATAACTTTTTTCACTTCGCTAGAGTGTAAGCAAAGGTCTTATTCTGCATAAAAACCCGATTGATAAACAAATTATCCTAAAAAGGAGATACCAAACTCCTTTAAGAGTACAATTCCGATGTAAAAATCCGTATTTTAAGCATTTTACAAAGTTTTTTTGTAGTAAAACCTTATCTTTGTAACAAAGTTTCTACTCTTATTCAAAATGCCAGCAAATTCTTATGATGTAATTATTATCGGAGGTGGAGCTACCGGTGCGGGAGTCGCTAGAGACTGTTCCCTAAGAGGTATCAAAGTTCTGCTTCTAGAGCGTTTCGACATTGCAACAGGAGCCACGGGAAGAAACCATGGTCTTCTTCACAGTGGTGCTCGTTATGCTGTAACGGACCAAGAATCCGCAACGGAATGTATACGGGAGAATATGATTCTTCGTCGTATTGCCTCCCATTGTGTGGATGACACATCTGGTCTTTTTATCTCCCTTCCGGAAGACGGAATCGAATTTCAGGATAAATTCGTGGAGGCCTGTCTGAAAGCCGGAATCCAAGCTGAAAAAATTGATCGGAAACAAGCTCTTTTGATGGAACCTGTAGCCAACCCAGAACTTATCGGAGCGGTAAAGGTACCCGATGGTTCGGTCGATCCGTTTCGTCTTACAACAGCCAATGTTCTTGATGCTGTAGCCCATGGTGCAGAAGTTCACACTTATTGTGAAGTTAATGAACTTATCATTGAACAGGGGAGGGTTGTCGGTGTTAAGTGTATAGATAAGAAAAGTGGCGAGAAGAGGGAGTTCCGCAGTCAAATAGTTGTCAATGCAGGAGGAATTTGGGGACACCTTATTGCAAAAAAAGCTGGCATTACAGTAAATATGCTTCCAGCGAAAGGATCGTTGCTCATTTTCGGGCACAGAGTGAACAATGTTGTTCTGAATCGTTGCCGCAAGCCTGCAGATGCCGATATTTTGGTTCCTGGCGATACAATCTGTCTCATAGGAACAACATCATCGAAAGTACCTTTTGAAGAGTGTGACAATATGCGCGTAACGACTCAAGAAGTAGACTTGCTTCTCAGAGAAGGAACAAAACTTGCTCCAAGCCTTGCGAATACCAGAATTCTTAGAGCATACGCAGGTGTGCGTCCACTCGTCGCTTCGGATGACGACCCAAGCGGAAGAAGCGTGAGTCGAGGCATAGTCGTCTTAGACCATGCAAAACGTGATGGAGTCGAAGGTTTCATTACAATTACCGGTGGTAAACTTATGACATACCGTTTGATGGGAGAGTGGACAACGGATCTTATCTGCAAGAAGCTGAACATCAATAAAGCATGCACGACCCATACCGAAGCATTACCTGGTTCGAGAAAGGACGAGCGAAAAGTTGCCAAAAATATTATATCAGTGCCTACACTTCCACGTCAAGCATCCATATACCGTCATGGCGAATACGCAGAAAAGATTGATGCCTCAAAAGCACAGGACCGTTCCCTTATATGCGAATGTGAAGGTGTATCGGTTGCCGAAGCGAAATGGGCCATCAACTCACTTGAAGTCGGTAATTTGGTCGATTTGCGCAGAAGGACACGTGTCGGCATGGGTACATGCCAAGGCGAGTTGTGTGCATGTCGCGCAGCTGGTTTGATGGCATCAAGTGGTAAGTACTGCGCAAAACGCGCCAAAGAGGATTTAAGTAACTTTATCAACGAAAGATGGAAAGGCATGTATCCAGTAGCTTGGGGAGACACGCTGCGTGAAGCGCAGTTTTCGATGTGGCTATATGGAGCAGTCTGCGGTCTGGACGGAAAACTAAGAAAGGAATAAGGAACATGAAATTCGACAGTGTAATAATCGGAGGTGGACTATCGGCCCTGATGTGCGGCATAGCGCTTCAACGCAATGGCATCTCTAGCGCAATCATATCTTCAGGACAGAGTGCTCTGCACTTCTCTTCCGGAGCCATGTTTTTGGCGAAGGATCGTGCGCTTCTCAAAGAAGGGCACCCTCTCAAAGGACTTTCCGACAAGGAGTTTTCATCATTCCAGGATGAAGCCCTTGACATACTTCAAAAGGCTGGAATCTCTATGCATGGCGCAAGCGATTCCAGGCACTTCATTCTCTCCCCAATGGGTAAACTCATTCCTGCATGGCTTTCATTGGAAGGTTACCTATCGAGCGATGATGCCACGAAAATACCATACAGTAACGTTCTTATTGCCAACGCTGAGAATTTTCTAGATTTCTATACAATCTTCCTTATAGAATCACTTTCATCAATGGGTACAAAATGTAAAAGCATTGAGTTCTCATTGCCTGACATTGAGAAAAAAAGGGAAAACCCTACCGAAATGCGTTCTTCAAATATTGCGCGCATTTTTGACAAGGAAGAGAACATAATGGCTCTTGCCGAGATACTAAAGCGTGAAAAAGGCGAAGCTCAATGCATCATTCTTCCGGCATTTCTCGGTTTTGACACGAAGAACAACGCAAAGCGACTTGAAGAACTTTGTGGAGTTGACATCAAAGTCGTAGGAACTCTTCCTCCATCCGTTCCCGGCATTCAGATGCAGCAATCCCTAAGAAAGTATTATGAAAGCCTCGGCGGTGAGTACTTGCTAGGAGACCAGGCCGTTGAAGCAGAGATTGAAAACGGAAAAGTTAACTGGATTAAAACAAAGAATCATACAGACATTGCATTTAAGGCAAAGAACTACATTCTTGCAACCGGAAGTTTCTTTTCACAGGGAATCGTTGCCCTGAATGGGAGCGTTAAAGAACCATTGTTTGGTCTTGACACTGCCTATTGTGAGAAAAGAGGTGACTGGTATACCGACAATCTACTGGAAGGACAGCCATTTGAAGAATTCGGAGTTGTTACCGATGCTAACCTTAAGGGTCTAAAAGATAGGCAATCGATTGATAACCTATATGTCGTAGGCTCGATTCTTGCTGGACACAATGCAATCAAGGACGGATGTGGTGCTGGTGTAGCTGTATTAACTGCGCTTAAGGTTGCGCATTCAATTTCCCAAGAAGATGAAAGAGAATAGTCAGTTTAATTTTGAGCAGTGTCTCAAATGTACAATATGTACAGTTTACTGCCCCGTTGCCGCAGTTAATCCACTTTATCCAGGACCAAAGCAGGCAGGTCCTGATGGTGAACGCCTTAGAATAAAGCAGGGTGTCTTCTATGATGAAGCACTAAAGTACTGTATGAACTGCAAAAGATGTGAAGTTGCATGTCCTTCGAACGTTAGAATCGGAGACATTATTCAAACAGCACGCATGCTTCATAGCACTTATAAGCCAGGTTTGAGAGAGTTCTCCCTTGCAAATACTGATCTTGTCGGAGGAATCTCTACAAAACTTGCACCTGTTGTAAATGCGACAGTTTTCTTAAAGCCGGTCAAATACATCATGGATAAAGCGATGGGCATCGACCGCCGTCGAACATTCCCAAAGTATTCCAGTCAAACATTCGAGTCTTGGTTTAAGAAACATTCAGCAGAACAGAATACTTTTGAAAAGAAAGTTGCGTTCTACCATGGATGCTATGTTAACTACAACAATCCTGAACTTGGAAAGGATTTTGTAAAGGTGATGAATGCTATTGGATATGGTGTAGAATTGCTTGACAAAGAAAAATGCTGTGGCGTTCCATTGATTTCAAACGGATTTTGGAAAAAGGCAAAAAAGAACGCAGGACACAACATATCAATTATAAGAAAGGCTCAATCTAAGGGCTTAAAGATACTGGCGACCTCTTCCACTTGTACATTTACACTTCGGGATGAGTATAGCCACATCTTAAATCTGGACAACTGCGACGTGCGTGATTCTATTGAACTTGCAACGCGCTTTATATTCCGACTAATTGAAAGTGAAGGTCTTGTTCTGCGCTTCAAACATGAACTACCTAATATTCGTGTCGCTTACCATACCGCATGCCATATGGAAAAACTGGGATGGGCTTCTTATTCAATTGCACTTTTAAGAATGATTCCAAACCTAAAACTCACGGTTCTAAATTCACAATGCTGCGGAATAGCGGGAACATATGGATTCAAAAAAGAGAATTACGCAACTTCTCAGGCAATCGGAGAGTCGCTTTTCAAACAGATTGAAGACTCAAAATGTGATGTAGTGTCTACAGATTGTGAAACATGCCGATGGCAGATTGAGATGTCAACCTCGAAAAAAGTTGAGCATCCGATATCCCTGCTTGCTAAATCTCTTCTGTAAATATCCAAAAGGACGATTATATCTCCCCGAAAAAATTTTTCGGGGATTTTTTATGCACCTATAAGGTATGGAATTAAAGCACAAGAAGGTATTCCCGTAAACCAGGAACACAGTATGAGGCTCCGCGAATGGGGTGTTTAATGTCTTGACATCATCACCTATCTTTGCTACAACGGGATATCATACCACTAATGAGGTATCATAGCAGTA
>JAGHTK010000108.1 GCA_018065435.1 Candidatus Alistipes equi | reverse complement strand
ACTTATTAGTAGTTCCTATATTATAGTTTCTTGCATACAACTTCTTCATATCATCCACAATCTTTTTTTAATAAAACACTTCCACCTGTACGGTTGGAATTTTTTTGCAAAATTTGTTGTTTGTAAAAAAATGTATATTTGCAACATAAGAGTGCCTGTGTCATTAATTTGACATCTGCACTCTAAAAATTACAATAGCCTCCGAGTTTCGGAGGCTCTTTAGTGTGTCGGGCATGACACTAACCTAACTGGTTCAATTCCAGTCACGGGTATTCTCCTTCGAGTTTACAAATGACAAGCCGTTATTAGTAATTGTTGGGTGAAGGAAGTCCGAAGCGAGACTCTATGGACCTACGTGTTAGAAACTTAGGAACTAGGCTAAATGGAAATGGATAAGACTGCCGAACAAGACGAAGTCCAAATGGTAAACTTAAACTCCAAAACAGTAAACCAATAGGTTGCACTCAGCAGGTTAGTGCCTTACGTGAGTTGCCTTTGCTAGAGGCAAGGTTACTTCTTAACGATAATTACATCTTCATACATGAGTCTACTTGAAAAAGTCATTCTAAATTAAATTGCCACTTGTAACCAACTGACTTTCAGGGTCTAATTTTTGAGTGTTTTGGAAAATTGAACATTCTAAAGTGGGCTCATATATAATCAGAATACTAGGCAGTTACGTAAGAACAACATAGAGTATGAAATTTCTGCTGAATATTTTGTAATATTGCATAAATGTTGAAAAATTTTCTACATGAAATAAAGTTCGAAAGGGATTTTTAATCCTGTGAACCCGGAGTCGGACTGAAAAACGCCCGGCTTCATTTTTTTTGAAAACCTATAACTTTGACTATATGGATATTGACTACTTGCTTTTTATTCAGAATATTAGAGGCTATTTCGGTACTTCACTTGATTCGCTTTTTATGGCCCTTTCGGATGTGGTGAACTATGCCTATGTAATGATTGCTGTTATTTACTGGGGTATAAGCAAACGCTTCGGAACAGTGTTACTTTTTTCTTTTGCATATAATCGTTTGGCAAATGGTATGCTAAAGCAGACTGTATGTGCATATCGTCCATGGGTGCGCTCCTCGGCTATCCATCCTGTAAAGGCAGCCGTAGGACCAGCCAGCGGATACTCTTTTCCGAGTGGGCACACGACAAATGCTGTTGTTATGTTTGGTGCACCTTTTACTGTTAAGGGTATAGGCATAGCTGCGAAATTTTTCTGCATATTCATGATTGCGATAATTGCCTTTTCGAGGAATTATCTTGGAGTACATACTCCACAGGATGTGATATTCGCTATCATTGTGGGTGCACTGATGGTTTTTCTAGCTTCCAAAACCGTTAGTTATGTTGAAAAACATCCATCATCGGACATTCTAGTTGCACTTTTTGGCGTTGTTCTTACGCTCCTTTGCACATTATTTATTATGACAAAGGGATATCCGATGGATTATGGCGCGGACGGTAAACTTATCGTAGATCCGGAGCCGATGAAGGATGATACGCTTAACTTCTTTAGCGCTACTATCATGGTCTTTATCGGATGGATTGTAGAAAGACGTCTCATAAAGTTTCGTATGACAGGAACTACATATAGACGTTTGGTAAGAGTTTGTTGGGGACTTCTCGGGTATATGATATTTCAAACAGTTCTTGTGCCGATACTATGGAATTCTTTGGACGTAAGGTTGGCCATCATTTCAATATCGGCCCTGAGAATGTTATACATAATGGTTCTTTTCCCACTTTTAATTCGCATTTTCGAGGGAAAAGAAGCGTAATGTCAATATATTGTCAACATGTTTTTCATGCTCGGAACGCCTTCATAACTCTTATTGATACATTTGCACCATCAATTGAAAAAAAATTTGAATATGTATAACGGTGAAAAGCTTGATGCAAAAAAGTTCATTGATGAACAGATTGCACAGATTCGTGAACAAGTTAAGGACGACATAGTTATTCTGGGTCTCTCGGGAGGAGTTGATTCAACGGTTACGGCTGTACTTATCAATAAGGCTATAGGCAGTAGACTTCAATGTATTTTCGTTGATCATGGTCTACTAAGAAAGAACGAATTCGAGGATGTGCTGGAACAGTATAATGACATGGGACTCATTGTTAAGGGTGTACGAGCACAAGATCGTTTTTTTGCCGCATGCAAAGGCATTACTGATCCGGAACTGAAGCGCAAGGCTATCGGAAAGACTTTCATTGACGTGTTCAACGAAGAGGCTAAGATGATAGAGAATGCTCGCTGGCTAGCACAGGGAACCATTTGGCCTGATATTGCAGAGTCTCATTCAGATAAAGGAACCATCAAAAGCCATCACAATGTTGGGGGTCTTCCTAAGGAAATGAACCTCGGATTGGTTGAACCATTGAAATATCTCTATAAGTTTGAAGTGCGCGAAGTAGGTCATGCACTAGGTATTCCAGAAAACCTGATAGGAAGACACCCTTTCCCAGGCCCAGGTCTTGGAGTGCGTTGCTTGGGTGAACTTACACCAGAAAAGATTCATATTCTTCAGGAAGCTGACGCTATTTTTATCAATGCTTTGCGTCGTTATGACCTTTATGACAAGATATGGCAAGCTGGAGCCATTTTTGTTCCACAAAAAACAACTGGCGTTTCGGATGGAAAAAGAACATATGATAACGTCATAGCACTTCGTGCCGTAAATAGTGTTGATGCCATAACTGCTCAGATAATTCGTTTACCATGGGAACTTTTAGACGAAGTACAACATGATATAATAGCTAATGTTGATGGCGTGAATAGGGTGGTTTATGATATCTCCTCAAAGCCTCAAGCTACCATTGAGTGGGAGTAAATGCCTATTTTGCAGAATGCTCAAAACTCTTTGTGATTTGGTCGCTTAGCCTATAATCGAATCAGATTTACATAATTTTCAATAGTTAATACTTCATGTATGACATCTTTATGTCAGAGAAGCAATTTGAACCTCTTTTTGAAGTATAGAGTTTTTACAAACTAAAGGTTTTTCAATAAGTTACATATTCCCAATAAAGGCCAGGAAAGAAATTCAACTCTTCTTTTCTGGTCTTTGATTAGCTCTTGTCTTACTCTTTTTGTTGTTGGGTATATATTAGTTGCATACATTTTCAAAACGTTTTTTTTCGATTCTTCTATGAAAAAGTATCACCTTTTTATTTTTGTGAGTCTCTTACCTGTTTTTGCCTGGTGTCACTCCGGACAATCTAGCAATAGTGATAATATATCAATAAAGCCTAAAGAAGCAGTAAGTTTACGTAAGTACTCTTCTTTTAAGAACGGAAAAGATTGGGCTCCTGCATTTGAAAAGGCACTTAAGGAGTGCGATTGTGTTTTTGTTCCTAAAGGAATCTATTACTGTTCTCCTGTAAAGATTCCAAGTGGAAAGATAATTCAAGGTTCGGGAAGTAATACCATTTTTCGCCCTTTAGATACAAAACTATTTATTGTTAATGGCTCGCAAAGGGAAGGTCAACCTATCGCTAAGGACATCGTAGATTTTTCAAACGTTTGCACCTTGAAAAACATCAAAGATCTTACACCTGGAGATGATATAATGATTGTGTCTCAGCGCAATAGTATGCTAAAGGAGGGGATGCCAGGAGAAAATTATGACCCTGATTGGGTTCTTGGCAGAACACGAAAAACTAGTGTGTTCTTCGGAGAATTTGATAATGTTCTTAGTATTGATGGAATAACTTTTACAACCTACCATAACAGGGTGTTTCCTCATTACTTTAAGGACAATTCACATGAACCAGAGCCTCCGACGGAAGGCTTTCGTACACGGAAGTCAACTTCGGTTTACAAACTTGAAATGATTAAAAATGTTATTCTAAGGAATTTCTCTGTGGAAGGAACCGCTAAATGTTATCAGGTAATTTCTCTAAAGTATGCTAAAGATTGCATATTAGATAACATCCATTTTCGTCAAGGCATTCCATGTTATAAACCTGATGGAAAAGAATACCTAACTTTGGTACATGCATACCTTTGTAGAGATATTATTGTAAAGTATTGCACGTCCACTTTTTCAAAAAAGATGGTTTCTTATATATGGAATTTGAAAAAGGCATATGTTAACTTTTCCAAATACAATATTTTTAAGATAATCTCATGCTGGGATAGCGGATTTGATTCTTGCACTTCAAATTGCGCCACTCATGGATTTAGTATTACGCGTGGTTCTTCTTCCATTACATCCATTACGGGTGGAAGGTGTTATATTCGCAATTGCGTTTCTTCGAATAATATATGGTCCGGAGTAACTGTTCAGCAGGGAGTCTTAATAACGGAACTTTCCGGCAATAAAGTTACTGCTAGCGGACAAGGAATATGTTGCGCTGGTAGATGCAGCATAATAAGAAATAATATTGTTTCAACAGATTTGCCTTTTAGCACTCACTATTATTATACCCATATTGAAACAAAGCAAAACGGACAAAATGTAATGTGGGGCGGAACGGGTGGCATTGTCTTAAATGAAGGATATTCGTGTGGTACGCCTTCCAATCACACCATTGTAGAAAATAACGTTATTAAGGGTTTCTATACAGCAATTTCCATTAGAGACGGATATGAAAACAAAAACATTTTCGAGCAAGGCCATATTACGATTAGAGGTAATAAAGCAAGAAAAATCAAAGTTGGCGTTGGAGTCTACAAAAATGGATATAACAAAACAGATGCACCACTTGATTTAAGGATTGAAGGCAACGATTTTGTATGTCTGTAAGTATCTCTTGTTTAGTTCTAAGATTTGTATGAATCTTTATTGGCGTTTTGATTTGTGTCATACGTAGATTTCTCTTCTTTAGACCTGGGCTCGCAAAGCCCAAATGTTGGACAAGTTCGCATAAGGGCCTATATATTTCCCCTTAGAGTCGCTTCCTATACTTTTTCCAAGCTTCGGTAAACCTGCTTTGTTACCTGTGAATAACTCCACCATTTTTACCTGAGCGAAACTTCAGTTTCTTTAGCTAAACATAAATCCAACAATAATACAGCATGTTCCTTTTCTTCTTTTGAAGCATCTTTGGAACGCCAGGCAACGATAAAACGGATGGTGGAAGATGATACCCGGTACCCTTTTTCTGCCCATAGAAGAATTTCTGATTGCATCTTTTGAGATAGCTGTGCAATAGGCTGATTTGTCTTTAAAGAATAAAAGTAATTGTTGTTAAAACGTAACTGTTCACCAGCACGCATAGCCAGTATTTCCTTCTTTCGTGTCTTGAAAAAGCCGAGGTTTACATCTTTGTGTGAAAGTTGAACGACTATCTCATCCGGCATATCGTATGGATGCTGATCAATTGTTTGATGGGTGGCAGGGAGTCTATTGAATATGACAGAAGAGGTATGTATGAATAATCGCTCTTTGGCTCGCGTCATGCCAACATAATACCTGCGCAAAACATCATCAGTTAGATGAAGAGGTTCGGCTATAAGCATATATACATCATCAAACTCACGACCTTTTGACTTGTGAATAGTCGAAACGACAACGTCCGCACCAGAAAGGTCACAAAAATCCTCCACGGAAGATTCAAAAACAAACTCCTTGAAATCTGTCAGATATTTTGCCTTGTTTGTCTTTTCAAATAGTTCAATACAACGCTTGAGGTAATGAAGACTTTCGGAGGTTGCGTATGTATCGTATGTTTTTCGCTTTGCATCCTGCCATATTTCTTCAGCAATTAATGGCGTATGTGTTTTGCTATCAATGTGTTTCAGGAATAGACGCACTTCGGCCATATTCCAGAAGCGAAAACCATCCATACTCTGGATGAGTTTACTCTGTAAGCCATGCTTTCGCATTAACGCCACAAGAATTACTGCTTCTTCGTTCGTTTGAGTGAGAACACATATAGTTCCTTGCCCACGATTTTGCAAAATATTGCGCACCAAAGGCTCGTACATGTATACAGAGCAATGATAAGTCACACTAACGTAACCATCATCCTTACTCATAGACATAATAGGCTTGCTTTTCATTCTGTCACGAATGTCTTTAACAAAAACGTTGGCATAATTGACAATTTGCTTTGAGCTTCGGTAGTTTTCTGTCATTTCTATAAAGCGTCCATTAGCCTCCTTTAGCAACTGAGCCATGTATCGGGAATTAGAACCGCGGAACTCATAGATGTTCTGATCATCATCACCTACGGCTATTACACGCATTTCCTCATTAGCGCACATCAAGGCCCGTACCAGCGCGAATTCCTCCGAACTCATATCTTGAGCTTCATCTATCACTAATACAGTCTTGGCAATACGATTTGGCTCCACCTCACCTTCGCTAATCATTTGTGTAGCACGCAATACCACATCCTTTACCTCATCCAGATTACCGATGCGTCCAAGCAAGTCGAAACAATAGGAATGAAATGTTTTAATCTCAACAAAATGGGCAACATTGCCAATAAGGCCTATCAGACGTTGCTTGAACTCGATGGCTGCTGCACGGGAGAATGTAAGCATCAGCAACTGCTCGTGTTTCACATCCTCAAGCAAAAGTAATGAAGCTAGTTTATGCACCAAAACGCGAGTCTTGCCACTACCCGGACCGGCAGCTACAACGATGCAACGCGACTCCTTGTCTGAGATTATCTCCATCTGTTTCGGAGATAAAACTCCAAATAGCTGATTATATTTCTCGGGCGTAACATTGCGCTCAATTTCCTGTACACGTTTCCCCTTGAAGTATTTTGATACAAATCGCTTGTAATCCATCTGGAAATAATCCTGTACATACCGAAGGGCTGCGTCATAGTCGCGTACCATCAAGTTGGCATATTCGCCCACAATGTGCACCTGCTGAATCTTCTGTTTATAGAACTCATTCAACATATGATAATCGTCTTGTTTATAACGTAGACGATTATCCTTGATGCGACGAATGTCCATGGCATTGTAGAGTACCAGAAAGCCTCCTTCCAACTTCAACGCACCAATCTTTGACAGATATAACAAGGCCTCTTCTACGTCCTCCAACTGCACGTTCTGCATCATAGCGAAAAGGTTTTGTTCTTTTGATTTGAGTTCTTTAAGCAACTCCACCACAGAGAATTGAACATCGTTTTTCTGCGATTGCTCTGTTCTGGGCGATGTAAGCTTATATAGCCATTCCAGACTAAAACGACAGATTTCCAGACGTCTCTCAAAGCGTTTGAGTGTGCTCTCCATGTCCGCCTGTCGCTTTACTTTCAAATTGTGCGCAGCATCTTCCTTTTTGCGAGTATAACCCTTTATTGTTAGGAAATACAGCAATGTTCTTATGTCTTTTTCCGTGGAAGTTGCAATGCCTTCATTATGAGCATTGTCGTTCAGTTGTTTGCAAGAGATACAGAGTACATCATCAGGTATGTTGCTTAGTATGTATCGTTCAAGTTTGGAGAAGCGCTCTAGAAGTCTCCTTGATTTATTCTCTGATTCCCCAGCATCATTCAAATAAGCTACAATATCTTTAGTGTCTGCCAAGATGCCTTCCTGACGCATGCGTTCTACGACCGATACAACCTCTCGTTTGCTTAAACCAAGAATGTCTGCCAAATAATCCACACGCGACTCTGCGTCAGCATCTTGAGCTTTGGTGGTATACTTCTTTGTAATCAAAGACTTTATAATGCGCACAGCTTTTTCCACCTCTTCATTCTCAAAGAGTGCCGATTCTGTGATACGTTTGCGTGCCTCGTCCATATTCTTCACCGTAATTCCGGTAGCATAGACATGAGGGATATTATTTCCTCGTTCCAAATAACCAGCTTGCTCCAGGGTCGCCAAAGCCGTTCGCACGCGTGTCTCAATATCCGAAACGGAATCATCCCATCCTGCTTTTCTAGCAATTTCCAATGCGGAACAGTATGCACGCATTCGCTGTTTGGTCATTTCCTTGACAGCCTTCCATACCTGCTGAATTTCGCTGATACTAAGTTTGGTCTGATTGATGAGTATAAAATGTTTGTCTAGGTCTGCATCGCTATACAACACGAAACATCGAGCCTGAAGATGCGGGTCTCTGCCAGCACGTCCTGCCTCCTGCACATAGTTCTCCAGCGAATCGGAAATGTCATAATGAATCACCAATCCTACATCACTCTTATCCACACCCATACCAAAGGCCGAGGTGGCTACGATGATGCGAATTCTATCTGTCATGAAGGCATCTTGAGAAGCAATCTTTTCATCGGAAGCCATTTGTCCGTTGAAAGGTAGTGCCTTAAATCCATCACGAGTGAGCTTCTCGGCAAGTGAGCGTGTACGTCGGGTTCGCGATACGTATACAATCGTTGGACAATCGTTCTGGGCAATCAACGAACGTAGTTTTATGTATTTATCCTCATCGGTATCGGCATGAATGACGGAATAACGCAAGTTTGTCCTTGAAGCCGTAGATGCAAACAATTGTAAATCCAGGTTGAGTGTTTGCTTGAAGTAATCGCAGATGTCCTGAATTACTTTTTGCTTGGCGGTAGCTGTAAAGCATGACACGGGGATAGATGCTCCACAACGTTTTTTCTTCTGATATTCGCTGATAAATTTGCCTATATAGAGATAATCGACACGAAAATCCTGTCCCCATGACGAAAAACAATGTGCTTCATCTATCACAAATCGAACCACATGACGAGACAGAAGTATCTTCTCAATGGTCTTCGAGCGGAGCATCTCGGGTGCGATGTAGAGCAGGGAAGCATCGCCATCCTGTACACGTTGTATGGATAGTGCTCGACTAATAGGGTCGAGCAATCCGTTAATGGTGACAGCATCTGTAATGCCTCGTTCTGCAAGGTTGTCCACCTGATCTTTCATCAATGACTGCAAAGGCGAGATGACCACCGTAAGACCATGTACCGTACGACCTTCCATCAAGGCGGGCAACTGGAACGTGAGCGATTTCCCACCCCCGGTTGGAAAAATTGCCAATAGTGACTTTCCCTCTATAGTAGCTCTTGCTGCATTTTCTTGCAGCGGTTCACCTTCGTAGGTGCGAAATTGATCAAAGCCAAACAATAGCTTCAGATTGTGGTTGACATCAAGATTTCTATTACAATATGTGCACCCCGTCTTACATCGAGTATGTCGAAGAAGACGCACACAATTCTCTGCATCAGGATAGTTGTGCAACACCCACGATGGAGTAATAGAACGATAGTCGGTTGTGCCTATAAGAGCAAGCGCGAATGCAAGTTCTGTTGGTTGCCTAGATATGATTCCTGCAATATCTGCATGTTCACAGATTTTGCCCTTAAATTCTTCACTAATAAATTCCGGGAGACGTGCTTTGTCACAAGTTCTTGCTCCAACAAATTCGATGAACCCATGAAATTCAGGAACGTTATGCAGCAATGTCGTATAGATTGTCTGTTTCTTTTCGGAAAGTGCGTTCCAAGCATTTACTTCCTCCATCAGCAAATCACGAGCTTTTTCGCAATCATTTACCGGATTGTTCATCTGCTCGCTTAGCAACTTATCATCTTTTAACAAGCGGTGATAAGGCCTTTCGGGGAACAATAATGGAGAAACGTACAAAGTATCTACCAAAGCCCATCGTTTGGGACCTTCCCCGAACAAGTACTTTGCATCATGATGGATGATATTGTGACCGCAAACATAATCTACGCCATCCAAAAACTGCTTCAAGGAATGTTTATCGGCAGAATGAAATGTAGCCTCGTCCCAACGCAAAGCCCCAATATCAAGAACCCGCTTGTCTTTTATGCTCACCTCGCAATCTACGATGGCATATCTGGAAGCATCCCTAGAAACCTCCTCATTGGCATAAACTGAAACATTGCCACTTACTGATTCTTTGATTTTACTCCAGATGGACATGATTTGCTATAAAATAATAAGAATTTTCTTAGAAGCTGTTTTGAAATGAATGAAAAATAGTGCGACAAAGAGTATAAATAGCGGAATATGAATATGCTAGCCTAATTTGTTTTCAAAAATTTTTGATAATCAAAGATTTGTGCTATGAAAATCAATTATTCATCTAACCTCACTGATAATCAGTTGCAAGTTATTAAAGAAATCATCAAAGAGCAAGAAAGAGCAATAAAACATTCGCTTTGTGACATTAGAAATACTATTCGTTATATTCTAAAAATTGGTTGTCAATTGAGGCTACTTCAAAGATAATTCGACCAGTGACATATGGTTTATTGTTACTTCATCCTAATTTTCCTAGTAATTTGTTAACCATACCCCATATTGTATCTAACTGATATTTAGCATGACGGACAATAGGCTTATTGCTGCGTCATGAAAATCATACAAATAATAATTTCCGCGATTTGCGCCTCTGTTGGTTACTCCCATTCTTAAGTCGTTAAAATGAAAGCGTCCGACCAGACGCGTATTGGTTTCATTTGGATTGTGGCATAACTTTACAAAATTTGGCATAGTCTGCCAAATATTGTGAAGTTTAGCAAAGTTTGACAAAGTCAGATAAAGTTGGGGAAGTTGGCAGGTAGATTACTTTGACTCCTCTTTGGCGGCTTTTCTCTTTGCCCTGGATTTCAAGATGGCGTCTACATGTTCTGCTTCGGTTGTATGATGAACCATTGCGTGGGAGTTGGGATGGGTCTTCTTCCATTCGCCGGGAAGGAGCATCTCCAACGTGGCGAAGTCATCCGAGGCAATTCATTTCATTTGTGGCATCACATCCATCATCCATTCTCTTGGATAGACATCGGCCTTGTTGCAAGTAGCGATAAAGGAGTTGATCATAGCAGCTCGATATGCAGCATTATGATTGTGTCAGTAGCCATAGTTGTTTAGACCGACCTTCAAAGGACGTATTGACTCTTCTATGTCAATATCCCGAAGTTGGGATAATGACATAGAAATCGCCATAGAATA
>JAGHTK010000107.1 GCA_018065435.1 Candidatus Alistipes equi | reverse complement strand
ATGGTCACGCTTTCAAGGCTTTTGCACCCACGAAAAGCATCTTCTCCAATCGTTGTCACCGTAAATTGCATATTGTCGTATTTTACTTTTTTAGGTAGGATGATATTCTCGGAATACACCTGCGTGTTCAAAGTTTTCTGCACAACAGAAACAGATTTTCTATCGGGTAAAATATGGTAGTATATGTCGTTGCCGTTCTTATCCTTTGCAACAAAGTCATAAAAAGTCTCCAAACGACGGATGGCATTGGTGTCGTTCTGATAGGCGGCAGATGCATACCAATAACGGGCAGAATCGATATTGAACATATATTCTGTATAGTGATATCCCCATTTTGCTCTTAATACATTTTCATAACATTCTCCTATTTTGTATTGGGCGTGGGCATTGCCCATCTCGGCGGCTTTGCGGTAATTGGAGATAAATTCTTTTACATCAGCCTCTGAATATGAAATTTCTGAAATATCTCCCTTGAGTGCGTAGGCCGCTGCTAATTGCTTCTTTATCTGTTTCTTGTTAATAAATCCTTCTGGGTCATCAACATTCAGCTGGCCGGTATAGATATCGATGAGAAAATTGCAGTCGCGTTCAATAAATGTGATGACATCCTCGCCGTTACTGGCAAAATTCATATTCAGACGGCGTTTTACGAACTGCAGTGCCAGTGTCACTTCATCCATCACCTCATTCATCCTTTTTTTATAGTAATCCGACGACTTCATCTCATGCTTGTTCATGATTTCGCGGGCCTTGTCAACCTCTCCGTTTTCCATAAAGGCATAGGCCTGTTTCAGCACTGAGTCACACTTCAGGCGGTCCAAATAGAGCCACTCGTTGACCATCTTCATTATTTGAGCCGTATCACGAAACTGGGCTTCCAAAATGATGAGCTGCCGCTCCATGTCTCCCTTCTCTAAATGGGCTTTCTCAAGTTCATCTTTTTTTTGCTCGTACAATTTCTTGTGATACTGATCCACCACATTGAACAGCTTCTGGCGGACCTGATTGATACGGCTGCTCTTGCACATCAATATCTCCGTGGAGCTATTGATGGTGACATTCGGAACATACCAGAAATTGAGTGCATCGGGGTAGAAGAGTTCGTACCCAGGCTTTGTGAAACTGTTCTTGTCGGTACTGATTTTGTCACCCGGATGGCAATAGGGGACATCCTCAATGGCGAATTTGCCGCCGTCTTTTGTGATGTCGCTTCGGTTTCCATCTACTGCAATTTGCACTTGCACCCCATCAAGCGGATTTTTCTGCATGTCGAGGTCGTATTCCCGCACAACGCCCTTGATGGTGCAACCACTGTTTTGGGCAACAGAAAAAAGTGCGGTAAAGAGGAAAAGGGAAATTAGAATGATGTGTCTTTTCATGATTGTCTATTTATAGATGATAAAGTCATTTTTGCCTGGTTGCATGTTTTCTCTTACAGTGTAAATAAATCCTTCCTTCGAAAGCGTCATATCATGCACTTTGCGTTGTTTTTCAATAGGAATATTAATGTAGTAATACCCGTTTTCGTCGGTAACCGTTTTCAAATCAATAATTTGCACTTGTACACCAGGTAGCGGATTGCTGTTTTCATCAAAGATATAGCCATTGTATTTGGCAAAAGTGTCATCACGACGTAG
>JAGHTK010000137.1 GCA_018065435.1 Candidatus Alistipes equi | reverse complement strand
TTTATGTGTTTTTAAGTTTGTAAAATTCTGTTTATAAGCAAAATAAGCACCCTGTTTGGCACTTAATGCCAAACTGAAAATCGTGATGGACAGACCTACTGACAACCTTCAATAAGATGTAGTCACTTGGGACTCATCAAGTCGCTGCTTCAGACATGAAGGAGATAACGCATTAGCCTAATTAGAGATGTAGTCTAAAGACTCATCAAGGGTTTTTTCCTCCCGTATCCACTTTAACGAGAGCAACAAAAATCTAGAAAAGTTTTTTCTTCTGTGTGGTTACAATGAAATCCTTTAGATAAAGCGGTTCAAAATAAGCTGTATCCTCGAATTGTTTCTTATTGTATAATTCTTCTGAAAGACGTACCATACCCCTTGCAGATGGGATAATCTCCATATATTTTGAATAAGCAAGAGTTTCCGACGCTTTTTTTGCGCCACTTCCAAAAATGATAAATTCCTTACCCTCTCCCCTATATTGGATAAAAGAATTCTCCGTTAAGATTTCGGCATGTACATTCGAAAGCGGGTTTCCATCCCATCCTAGAAGTTGTGTGTAAACTTCCATTCTTCTTGCGTCAATCATTGGACAAAAAACTGCCGATGTCGGATTATCTATCTCCAAGAGTCCTGCCGCGTATTCCTCCCGAATGATTTCCATCATCGAATCAAGTGAGCCAACTCCTAAAAGAGGAATACCAAGTCCGTATGAAAGACCTTTTGCAAATGAAACTCCGATACGAAGGCCGGTATAGGAACCAGGGCCCTTGCTTACTGAAATGGCCGAAAGATCCTGAGCATGAGTCCCGTTCTCGTGTAGTATCTCATCCGTATAAACGGCCACGCGTTTTGCATGATCCCGTCCTGAGCTACTTTCTCTTAATGAAAGAAGCGTTCCATTATTTGCCAAAGCTACGGAACATACATCCGTCCCTGTTTCAATATTGAGTATAAGTCCCATTATATGCGATATTTTTTCATTACGGAGCTCAATTCGCGCTTCGCTTCATTCTCCTTTATGTATTGGCGTTTATCAAAGGCGCGACGACCTTTTCCAACACCGATTTGAACCTTTGCAAGTCCACGATCGTTCAAAAATAGTCTCAAACCAACAACCGTCATAGACTTATCCTGAAGTGCACGTTCAATCTTTCGAAGTTCCTTTCGTTGAAGAAGAAGTTTTCGATCTCGTTTTGGAATATGGTTATTACATGTTCCCCATTCATACTCTGCTATATTTACGCCTCTAATCCACAACTCGCCACTTTGAAAGTAACAATACGAGTCTGTCATCGAGACCTTCGAAAGCCTTATGGATTTTATTTCCGTTCCGTAAAGAACAATGCCTGCCGTGTATTCGTCAATAATTTCGTAGTCGAACGTGGCACGCTTGTTACGGATAACTATATTTTTTTCTCCACTCATGCTTAAATCAATCTTTTAATTTTTTTTGTATAGAGAACACGAGCCTTATCCAGTTTAGTGATTTCAAGAAGATGTTCCTTATACTCAGGAGACCCTTCTTGTACGCTACTGAGCATATTCATATGATAATCTTTCATTGAATTTATGGCCTTTATTATAAAAAGGTTCAATGCTTTAGGAACTCCCTCCTGTAGTCGTTCTTCCAAAGAGCGACGATGTGAAAAACTCTTGCGCCATATGGCACTTTCAACATATTCATCATCCGATGTAAGGATGGAAATTGCTTCGGCACTTACCTTTGGATCAATATGGTTTATAAAATCACTATGCGTTGGGTACTCTCCCTTCTTTCCCCCATCACTATACATTTCAAATATCTGTTGGTAAATAGGATTCTGGAACTTAAGTTGATCCTTTTCTATTGCTTCTATAATTACATTTCCCACAGGATAATCAACCCATTTTATACCCTCTTTTATAGGCAACGGACTTTGGGCATTGC
Organism: Candidatus Alistipes equi; assembly: GCA_018065435.1. Taxonomy (GTDB): domain Bacteria; phylum Bacteroidota; class Bacteroidia; order Bacteroidales; family Rikenellaceae; genus Alistipes; species Alistipes equi. Next base: position 5,194 of record JAGHTK010000137.1, on the reverse strand, counting down.
AAAGAAGATAGTGGATAAGTTCCTTTTCTATAACTTCCGTTGAGCTTCCTACATCAAGTTTAAGAGATGTATCATTGGAAGGTTGTTGTGAATTTTCGAAAGCAGGTTTTAGATTCCTGTCGACAATCTCACGAACTTGCGTACCTCCCAAATCAAGGGCTTTCTGTCTAGCCAGTTGCAAACGAAGCACATCTTCACTGATGTCCATCAGTTTCGAGCACTCCTTTATATAGACTTCCTTCGTAATCGGATTATCAATCTGTGCAATCGAAGTAACTACATTTTGAATGGCTTCCGATTTTTTTGAAGGGTCCGTACTTTCGCCCATCAAAAGCTTAGTCTTGAAGGTAAGAAAGTTCTCGGAGTGTTCACTGATATATTGATTAACTTGTTGTGAGGAGTGGCTACGTGCAAACGTATCTGGGTCGTGTTCTTCAGGAAGAAGCACAATGCTTACATTCAAGCCTTCTTTCAAAACCAAATCCACGCCCTTCAAAGCAGCCTTTACTCCAGCCTTATCCCCATCGAACATAAGTGTCATGTTCAAAGTGAAACGTCTCAAAAGACGAATCTGTTCAGAGGTAAGAGCCGTTCCCGAAGAAGCAACAACGTTCTGGATTCCTGCTTGATGCATTGATATCACATCAGCATATCCTTCCACCAAAATTACAAAGTTGCTTTTCTGGATTGCTGTCTTAGCAAAATAAAGACCATAGATTTCATGGCGCTTGCTATAGATGATGCTCTCTGGAGAGTTCAAATACTTCGCTAGCGTCTTATCGCTTCTTAGCGTTCGTCCACCGAATCCTACGATACGACCAACGATGTTATGTATCGGGAAAATCACACGTTCTCTGAATCGATCATGCAGACGTCCATCACGTTCTCCCTTGATTCCAAGGCCAGACTGAACGAGAACCTCTTCCTTGAAACCTTGTCTGAGGGCCTCCTGGGACATAGCACTACCCGACGATGGACAATATCCTAATGCAAAACGCTCGATTGTATCCTTTCTAAAACCACGATTTTGTGAGAAATAGGAATACCCTACTGCCTGTCCTTCATCCTCGAAAAGACTTTTTTTGAAGTATTCCAATGCCCAACTATTCAGAGCAAACAAATCCTCTCGTTCGCTTTGTTGACGGGTTTCCTCTTCGGTAAGGACTTTGTCTACAACCTCGATTCCGAATTTGCGACCAACAATTTTTATAGCCTCCGGATAGGAAACCTTTTCGTGCTCCATCACGAAATTTATAGCATTTCCACCCTTGCCACATCCAAAGCACTTGTAGAATCCCTTTGCAGGCGAAACCACAAACGATGGGGTTTTCTCATCATGAAAAGGACAACATGCCTTATAATTGACTCCGGCACGTTTCAATGAAACGTAATCCCCCACAACAGCTACGATATCCGCAGCCGCAATCACACGTGCTATGGTCTGGGAGTCAATCATCTATTCACTAAAGATTTCAGAATAATTCAAAAGAATCTCCTCTACGAAGATATTAGCCATCTTTTGCTGAATGCCTGCATTACGACCGCGAGTTGGATGCCAGCCATAGACAACTCCATCAATCACTTCCGTATCGTTCAAGTTGTTCTTCGCATATTTTATGGATGCATGTTCGCCCGTTACAGGATCAAAGTCATCCTTGGAAAACCCTATCTTTTCATCGAATCGACAAATTGAAGCGATGTCCTTCCACTTCTGTTGCAAACGCCTTACGGATTCATTGTAGGCCACACGTGCATCATGCCAATAGGTACAAAGCATAATATGGACAGGCTTTCCACCCTTGATGCCGTACCAACGACTCTGTGGGTTGAATTCAAGCTCTTTACATATGTCTATATAGCGTCGAATTACATAATCAAATGCCTGTGTATAACTCATGCTCAGACTTACATTATACTTTGTATAATCGTCCAAAAGTTCCCTTTCGTCTAAAACATTCACGTTGTGCACATGGTCAATTGCAAGAATTGAAAAGTCATCCAGGTTAATGGAACGTTCCAAATCTCCTGCCGCAAGTTTTACAGCATCATCCCTGATGGATGTCCCAGAAATGGCATTATTCTTGTAAAAATCAACGCAAAGAGTTTCGCATGCCAGTTCAAACCATGTATTTTCCGGATAGACAATCGAGGCTCCAATCATAAGAATTCCACTCACATCCTTTGGTCGAGGCTAGTTATCATTCGAGCCACAGGATACAAGCAACAAAGAAAGTGCACTAAATATGAATATTTTACATAGTCTCATAGTAAAGTTTCGTTTTGAAATAGACATATGCTACAAAATTAGTTAAAAAAGGAGAAATCTTGTGTAATTTTGCAAATATGAATTTCAAACTTGAATCGCGTTATAGTCCAATGGGGGACCAGCAAGAGGCCATTGACTCGATTGTTCAAACACTCAAAGAGGGTCAAAAGGCAGCTACGCTTATGGGCGTCACAGGTTCCGGAAAGACCTTTACCGTAGCAAACGTTATCGAACGTTTGCAACGTCCGACATTGGTCCTAAGTCACAATAAAACTCTTGCGGCACAACTCTACGGTGAATTCAAGAACTTCTTTCCTCAGAACCGCGTCGAGTACTTCGTTTCATATTATGACTACTACCAGCCCGAAGCGTACATTCCAACAACGGACACCTACATCGAAAAAGACCTTTCTATCAACGAGGAAATAGATCGCTTAAGGCTCAGTGCCACAACGGCTCTTCTAAGTGGAAGAAGAGATATAATCGTCGTATCAAGCGTTTCGTGCCTTTACGGCATCGGAAATCCAGAAGACTTTCATGCAAATTGCGTACACATTGCCATAAATGAGGCTATATCCCAGCAACATTTCATGCGTCGGCTTGTAGATTCGCTCTACACCAGAAGCGAGAAAGAACTCTCCAGAGCCACCTTCCGTCTTATGGGAAATACCATTGACGTTATGACTGCCTTTGAAGATGAATGTTACCGGATACGATTCGACGCAAACAAAGTTGCCTGTATCGAACATATTGACCCATTATCCGCAGTTGTGATTGAAAGACTGGAAGAGGTAACCTTCTACCCTTCCAACCTCTTTGTTACAACACACGAACGAATCGGGAAGGCTTTGGACGAAATCTGCATTGATCTAGGTAAGGAAGTAGCTCAGTTCGAGGCTCAGGAGCGTAGCTTAGAAGCAAGACGCCTTCGTCAACGAGTCGAATACGATATGGAGATGATAAAGGAGTTGGGATACTGCCCTGGAATTGAAAACTATTCACGCTACTTTGATGGAAGAGAGGAAGGAAGCCGTCCATTCTGCTTACTGGATTACTTTCCGAAGGATTATCTGCTAGTTGTGGATGAAAGCCATGTAACAATACCTCAGGTAAGAGGTATGTACGGAGGCGATGCCAAAAGAAAGGAAAACCTCGTTCAGTACGGCTTTCGACTCAAAGCCGCGAAGGACAATCGTCCGCTTAGATTCGAAGAATTTGAAAAGTTACATGGGGCTACGATTTACGTAAGTGCCACTCCAACGGATTTTGAGATTGCGGAAAGCTCTGGCGAAATTGTCGAACAGATTATCCGCCCTACGGGACTTATAGATCCGGCGCTTGAAGTACGCCCACAGCAGAACCAGATTGATGATTTGTTAGAGGAAATCGACCGTTTCGTTCGTCAGCAGGATAAGGTAATCGTTACAACCATTACAAAGCGAATGGCCGAAGAGTTATCTAGATATATGGATCGTATTGGCATTCGAAATCGATATATACATTCCGATATCGACACTTTGGAGCGAGTACAGATTTTGGAAGATTTACGTGAGGACCGCTTCGATGTACTAATAGGAGTCAACCTTCTCAGAGAGGGAATCGATCTTCCGGAGGTAGCCCTTGTGGCTATATTGGATGCCGACAAGGAAGGCTTTTTAAGAAATGTGCGCTCTATCACACAGATTTCCGGTCGTGCTGCACGTTCCACGCGAGGAACTGTGATAATGTATGCTCAAAACATAACCAAAAGTATGCTTGCTGCTATCCAAGAAAGTAATCGACGTCGCGTAAAGCAGATTGAGTACAATCTTAAAAATGGAATTATCCCACGAAAAGCTCTAAAGAGCGGGGAGGCGCATAGTGATCTTCTTTCTAGCGTACAATCCCAAAACGAACAAAACTCGACTACGAAACAAGATGCCAAGACTTTTGACATTCTTCCCAAGAACTTTACACGAGAAGATGTCGAAAAGGCAGCTTTGGAACAGCAAAATAAAATGGAAGAGGCAGCTCGTGCCCTGGATTTTCAGGCGGCTGCCCACTTTAGAGATGAAATGCTTCGCTTAAGAGCGCTTCTCGAAAGAGGATAGAAACGAAGAAGACGCACTAATCATTTGACGTAGTTTGTTCGCCGTTCCATTCTGAAGAGATAGTCACAACGGCTTCGTGTTCCACGGTAAGAAGTCTTCCCATTACTGATGTTCGATAATTGCGCTGCAAAGGCACACTTTGGAAATTCATTGTAGTATCTTCGGCATTGCCTGTCAATGTAAATTCAATATCCGCAAGGAATTTACTTTCATCCAAAGCAAGTATATAGTCCATTGAAAGGGTACGATTTCTTGGACCTTCAAGCGACAGGAGATCTGAATAGATTTTTGAGGTGTAATTGGTTTCTACAACTTCACTACCCTTCATTTCATATACATCAAATACACTTGCAGAATGAAATCTTAGACGAACGTTCTTAGGGAAGAATTCCTCAAGAAGTGATGCACTACCTTCCTTCGAATAATCGATAAAATCACCAATATCGGTCGTAATGATATTCATCTGAGCAAAAGGTCTGTGAAGCATTATAGGCGTTCCCAGAATGGATGCCTTCACCTCATCGGAAGATGCACATGCACAAAAGGCATCCCTACGATCATCATTTCCCTGATATGGTCCCTGAATTGTTACCCTTCTAAGACTTTCGGTGTTATAGAAATTACCTTCTGAACAATCAGCCCAGAAAAGGAATCTATACTCCGGATTTGTATCTATGAAGACGTCTTTGAACTCGGCACGGGAATTCTCAACAGGTGCTGTGCGGTCGACGCAAAGACTGTCCTTAAGCCAGATTTGCAATCTACACCTATCTACGAATTTCCCATCGCCGTCGCCATCATGTGATGCCCTAGAAGCACTACTAGGAAGCACAACGTT
>JAGHTK010000123.1 GCA_018065435.1 Candidatus Alistipes equi | reverse complement strand
TGCCTGCACCGCTCTATCTTTCCATTAACGACATATACCTATAAAATCAGCAAAAATGTTGCATCGTCATTGCCGAGGTCTGTTTATTGCAATTTTTCTGATTTTTGTTGGGTAAAAACTTGCAGATTACATCGGTACTACTAATGGCTATGAGACAACCCCATATTTCTACATTTTGTGCTCTTTTTAAAAAGTATGTAATTGATAGTTAGACAAATGCCTAATCGCAAGTGTCAAATATGAGACACAAATATACTTCGTCCAGCTGTGTAGCAAAATTTTCATATCGAAAAATACGAAGCATCATATAGAAAAAGCCCAAGAAAATACTAGATAAACTTGGGCTTGAATGAAATATTTTTCCTAGTAAATTTTAATTGCCAAACCTATAATAAGCTTAAACAAAGTTAATTTGGTATGTTTTTACAAATTTACCAATTCAGAATCTTTCTGAAGTCATACTCTTCAGGATTATCCACTACTCCCTTGAGTGCTTCATAATCATCTTTAGTAACGTAATTTAGAAGGTTGTCGAATACCTGCATAATCTTGTCAGATGCAATATTTACCAAACGAGGTGGAATCTTTCCAGTCTCATCTTGAAGATCCTTCAAATAAAGAGGAGAAACCATTCCATCAGGACTTAGGTATACCATGCATCCTGTCTTTCCTTCCGAGAAGAGTTTGTACACTCCCATTCCAAGTTCTGAGCAGTATACCAAATCATATGCGATAGGCGTCTGGCAACGTACCTCATAACCGATTTCAACAGGACGTGTCTTTACAGAAAGATTCAATTTCTTGAGTTTCTTCTCAAGCATTTCATTGAAAATATGAGCCTTTGACACCTTACCAAGTTCAGGATGTCCGTGATCATCATAAGAGAAGTTGACACCTGAAAGTTTAATCTGCTCATCGGAAAGTGCATGGAAAACACCCTCGGAAATGATTGCAGCACCATATGCGACACCCATAAGCTTACGCTTTAGGATTGCCGAAATAACTAGGTTTACAATCTTTTCAACTGTAATTTCAGTCTTGTTGAACATCTCAGGAATAACAATCATTGGATAGTGACATGCAGCGCCTATACCGAATGCAAGATGTCCAGCAGAACGGCCCATTGCAGCGACAACAAACCAGTTAGCCGAAGTACGTGCATCATTATATACAGCACGACCAATAACCGCACCACCTTCCTTTGCAGACTGATAACCAAACGTTGGAGTACCCATTGGAAGCGGAAGGTCATTGTCAATTGTCTTAGGAACATGAATATTGGCAATAGGATAGTGCTTTGCCTCAAGGAACTTTGCAATGCGATTTGCAGTAGAAGCGGTATCGTCACCACCAACCGTAACAAGCAACTTTATATTATTATCCTTGAAAAACGACAGATTAAAATTGTTTTCAAAATCTGAATCCTTCGGCTTAAAACGACTCATTGTAAGATATGAGCCACCCTGATTAAAGATATAGTCAGCCTTGAAGAAATCCAAATCCTCATAACGAGGTGAAGGATTAAAAAGGCCAGAATATCCATAATGAAGGCCTATAACGCGGTATCCCTTCGCAATGAAGGTCTTGGTAACACTACCAACAACGGTATTCATACCTGGAGCAGGACCTCCACCGGTAAGAATAGCAACAGCTTCTTTCATAACTATATGATAATTAAACGTTAAAATTCAACTAAATTCTTTCCTGTCATTTCAGCAGGTTGTGCAAGGCCCATTAACGAAAGAACCGTAGGGGCCACGTCTGCCAAAATGCCGCAATTAACACACTTCACTCTTGAAGAGACTACAACAACTGGAACAGGGTTCAGCGAATGAGCTGTATTTGGTGTGCCATCCTGGTTTATTGCATGGTCAGCATTACCATGATCGGCAATCATAACTACCTCATACCCGTTTTCCAGAGCAGATGTGACAACCTTTTCAACGCAAGCATTTACTGTATCTACTGCCTTTTCGATAGCTTCATAGACACCCGTATGTCCAACCATGTCTCCGTTAGCAAAGTTCAGACATATAAAGTCATATTGTTTCGTGTCGAGTGCTCCGGAGAGCTTTTCTGCCACTTCATAAGCACTCATCTCGGGCTGTAAATCGTAGGTTGCAACCTTTGGTGATGCAACCAAGATACGATCCTCCCCTTCGAACTTTGCTTCACGTCCACCATTTAAGAAGAAGGTAACGTGGGCATATTTCTCCGTTTCAGCTATACGCAATTGTCTTAGACCCTGATTAGAAACATATTCTCCAATAGTATTTTTAACATTTTCCTTATCAAAAAGGATGTGCACACCTGTGAACGAAGCGTCATAAGGCGTCATACAACAATAGTAAAGAGGTATTGTATGCATCTGAGCCTCTGGCATATCCTGCTGCGTAAGAACAGTCGTAAGTTCCCTTGCGCGGTCATTGCGGTAGTTAAAGAAGATGATTACATCATTTTCTTTTATGGTACCTATCGGATTACCCTGAGCATCCACATGAACAATTGGCTTTATGAATTCATCCGTAACGCCGTTATCGTAGGATGCCTGCATAGCCTCTACCATGTTTGTATACTTTTCGCCCTTACCATATACAAGTTGATCGTAAGCTACCTTCACTCTCTCCCAACGCTTATCACGATCCATGGCATAATAACGTCCAATAATGGATGCAACAACTCCAGTAGAGGATGCCATATGATTTTCAAGCTGCTCGATAAATCCCTTTCCACTCTTCGGATCAGTATCTCGGCCATCCATAAAACAATGGACAAAAGTTCCCTTTACGCCAAAATGCTTGGAGATTTCACATAGCTTGAAAAGGTGTTCGATTGATGAATGAACTCCACCATCTGAAACAAGACCCATAAAGTGAACTGAAGAACCATTTTCAACGGCGTATTGGAACGCTGATTTCACCTCCGTATTTTCAAGTATGGAATTATCACGGCATGCACGATTAATCTTTACCAAGTCTTGGTAAACAACCCTTCCTGCTCCAATGTTGAGATGTCCAACTTCAGAATTTCCCATCTGGCCTTCAGGAAGACCGACATTTTCTCCGTCAGTGCGCAACTGCGCATGAGGATATTTTGCCATAAGTGACTCTATAAACTTGGGATGCTTCGTATATATTACATCTGAACGGGTTTTGTCCCCAATACCCCAACCGTCCAGAATCATTAGCAATACTTTTTGTGTCATATCTTTTCTAATAAAATTTCCTTAATAAGTGATTCTGCCTTTTCAACTGCAGAACGAATTCCTTCTATTTGCTTTCCACCTGCAGTAGCGAAGAACTTCTGGCCACCTCCGCCACCATTTATAAGTTTCGAGGCTTCACGTACAATCTTTCCAGCATCAACGCCACGCTCTACTATAGAATCCGAAAGCATCACCATTAAGCAAGCCTTACCAGCATCCTCATATCCTAGAATACATACGAGGTTCTGGCAACGATTTCTTAGAGCATAAGCTACATTCTTGGCCATGGAAGAGGTCAAGGAAGATGGTGTGGAAATGATGTAGCGTACCCCGTTTGCATCTTCTTTCGAATCGCGAAGATACTCCTCGGCAAAAGCACTAGCCTGTTGTTGATACATCTCTTCAAGCGTCTTTGAAATCTTCACGTTTGTTTCAAGAAGCTTCTGTGCAGCAGCTACGACCTGCTTGCTAGCAAGTACTTCTTCAACGCCACGCAAGGTTTCGTCCATCGAATCAACTAAATTCTCGGCAGCCTCACCCGTTAGAGCCTCGATTCGTCTTACACCTGCAGAAACAGCGCTTTCACTTACAATTCTGAAGAAACCAATGTTACCTGTTGAAGATGTATGTGTTCCTCCACATAGTTCCACGCTGTCAGCGAATCGAATCATTCTGACGCGGTCACCATATTTCTCACCAAAGAGCATCATAGCTCCCGCAGCCTTTGCCTCTTCCTGCGTTGCATTACGATTTTCTTCAAGCGGAACGTTTGCTCTGATACGACGATTGACCTCTTTTTCTACAGCCTTGATTTCTTCCTTAGTCATTTTTTGGAAGTGAGAGAAGTCAAATCGCAAACATGATGAAGAAACGAACGAGCCCTTCTGCTCAACGTGCGTTCCAAGGACATTACGCAACGATGCATGCAAAAGATGCGTAGCTGTGTGATTGTTAGCCGAGTTTTGCCTCTGTTCGGCATTCACTTTGGCTACAAACTGCGACTCGATGTTTTCAGGCAGACGTGTTGCCACGTGTATGATAAGACCGTTTTCCTTTTCCGTTGATATAATCTCTATCCTTTCGTTAGCAGATTCGATGTATCCCGTATCGCCTGACTGTCCTCCAGAATTTCCATAGAACGGAGTTTTGTCAAAGACTAACTGATAGGTAGTCTTGTTCTTTGAAACTACACGACGAAAACGTGTAATGCGTACAACAGTTTCAAGTTCATCGTATCCAACGAACTCCTCCTTCTGAGAAGGAATGATTTCCTTCCAGTCATCAATATCTTGTTGTGCTGCATTTCTTGAACGCTCCTTCTGCGCAAGAAGTTCCTTTTCGAATGTCTCAAGGTCTACACCAACGCCCTTTTCCCTAGCAATAAGCTCTGTTAAATCGATTGGAAAACCATACGTATCATAAAGAAGAAAGGCATCTCGACCAGATATCACGCCATTCTGAGCCTTTTTGATTACGCCATCTAAAAGATTAAGTCCAGTTGAAAGTGTACGTAAAAATGCAGTTTCTTCCTCCTCTATAACCTTTTCAATGAGAGTTTGCTGAGCCTTAAGTTCAGGGTATTGCTCACCCATCTGGCCAACAAGTACCTGTACCAGTTTGCAAACGAATGGTGATTCAAAACCTAGGTAAGTGTATCCATACCTTACAGCACGACGTAGAATACGTCTTATAACATATCCTGCCTTTACATTAGAAGGCAGTTGTCCATCGGCAATGGAGAAAGATATGGCACGAAGGTGATCCGCAATTACGCGCATTGCAACGTCAACGTTCCCATCATCACCATATTTCTTGGATGACATCTTTTCCAAAGCCTGAATTGTCGGTTGGAATACATCGGTGTCGTAATTCGATTTCTTGCCCTGCATAATCATGCACAAGCGCTCGAATCCCATACCTGTATCGACATGTCTTGCTGGCAGTGGCTCCAGTTCGCCCGAAGCCTTGCGGTTAAACTGCATAAAGACAAGATTCCATATCTCTATCACCTGTGGATGTCCCATGTTAACCATTTCACGGCCTGGTTTGAGTTCAATCTCACTCTGTTCGCGAAGATCAAAGTGAATTTCGCTACATGGTCCACAAGGTCCGGTTTCTCCCATTTCCCAGAAATTGTCATGTTTATTTCCACGTATGATATGATTCTCAGGCAGGAATTGCTTCCAAATGCCATACGCTTCTTCATCAAAAGGTACACCATCCTCTTCACTTCCCTCGAATACTGTTGCATACATACGGGAAGCATCCAGTCCGTAAACCTCGGTTAAAAGTTCCCATGCCCACGAAATAGCTTCCTTCTTGAAGTAATCTCCGAAAGACCAGTTTCCAAGCATCTCAAACATGGTATGGTGATACGTATCATGACCTACCTCCTCCAAATCATTATGCTTTCCAGAAACTCTAAGACACTTCTGAGAATCGGCCGCTCGAGGACTCTTTCTCGGTTCATTGCCAAGAAATATATCCTTAAATTGGTTCATACCGGCATTCGTAAACATCAATGTCGGGTCATTTTTTACGACCATTGGAGCCGAAGGTACAATAGTGTGTTGTTTCTTGCTGAAAAAGTCCAGGAAAGCCTGGCGGATTTTATTTGATTCCATCATTCAATAAAGTTATTCATCCCGGTTTAAGCCGGATATAATCGGTTGCAAAAGTATAAAAAACGGAGTAATTTTGCCTAAGTATGGCTTGAAAAAATACGCCTACAAATATGGAAAACAACATTGAAACCAATAGCGTAAGCCAAAGGGAAGAAGAGTTGTCGGCTAAAAGAATAAGCCGATACAAATTCCTGCGCAAAATTCTTATTGGTTTTATCATCATATCATTCATAAACCTTTTTTTATCATACGGCATTCCAACGCCGAAGATGTATTCCATATCAAAGCAGAACCGGGAACTGATTATTGCCTACGAAGTGCTGTCTGACCGCATTGCTGCAATGGAAGGTAAACTTAGTGATATCCGTCACAGGGATCAGTACGTATACCGCTCGCTCTTTGCTGTTGACACATTCAACTTTGCAGGGAATTTCTCACCATACAAGGAATCAAAATATTCCTCGTTTCAGGGAGACGACTATGCATACCTTATGACCAAGACATGGAAGCAAATGGACGTTATGACAAAAAGGCTTTATGCCCAGTCGGTATCCCTTGATGAGTTACAGATTCTTGCGAAAAACAAAGAGAGTATGTCTCAGGCAATTCCCGCCATTTGGCCAATCGACAGAACCAAACTTGAGGCATTCTACGGATATGGAACGCGTCGCGATCATCCGATATACCATGTACGAAAGATGCATCGCGGTGTGGATATGGCATGCGACAAAGGAGGCAAAGTATACGCTACGGGAGATGCAACGGTCGAGTTAGTAGACATAGGTCTAAGAAGACGCGGATATGGGCATTTGATAGTACTAAATCACGAATTCGGATATAAAACAAAATATGCGCATCTGGGAAAGATGTATGTCAAGAGTGGAGACCATGTAAAACGAGGTCAAATTATTGCAGAGGTTGGTTCAACAGGAGGAAGTACCGGACCGCACCTTCACTATGAAGTGCTCTTCAACGGGCGCAATGTCAATCCTATCAACTATTTCAACAAGAATATGTCAAACGAGGAGTACAAGGCTCTTATCGAAAGTGCAAGGTACAACACAAATCTTGAAAGCGATTAAATGGGAAACAGACATGAGCATAGAGAGTTCCAAAGAAACTTTTCACAGCTTTTGGTCAAAGCTCTGAAGTGGATCGGTGCATCGCTTATCTACTTCGTAGTATTCTCCCTGCTCTTTGACACGCCAGCCGAATACAAGTTACGTCACTCCACAGATGTTCTAAGGGCTCAGTACAAAATTCTGGAAAGCAGGTGTGATTCCCTGGAGCAAGTACTTGAAAACGTATCCGACAGAGACAAGAACATCTTTGAAATACTTTTCGAAAGCAAGCCATACGATCTGAATGCCGAATACGAAGAGGAACGCCTTGCGCTACACAAGTCGCTTCTTGAGAATTCGAACCATCAACTAATAAGGAAAATTGAGCAAAAAGAAAGAGAGATGGAGCAAAAGATGAAGCTTTTGAGTAAATCGTACGACGAACTGAACAGCAAATTTCTATCCCTTAAGGAGAAGAGCGACAACATTCCATCGATACAACCCATCTACAATCCAAAGCTAACACTTTTCACTGCATCCTACGGAATGCTCATGCATCCTTTTTACCGCACACTTCAATCCCATCAGGGCATAGACTATTCCATTGCGGAAGGCACACGTATCTTTGCCACCGCGGATGGGCTGGTAAGGGAGGTTACTAAAGGAAGTTCGACTCAAGGCAAGACCCTTACAATCGACCACTTGAACGGATATACCACAACCTATAGTCATTTGCTCGCAGCAAAAGTTAGAAAGGGAGAAAAAGTCAAACGTGGAGATATCATTGCTCTTTCCGGAAACACGGGACTTTCCCTGGCTCCACACCTTCACTATGAAGTGCGCAAAGACGGAATAAGGGTAGACCCAACACACTATTTTTTCATGGAACTTACACCAGACGAGTACCAATCAATTATGAAAATAGCAAGAACCGGTATGCAGTCCTTTGACTAATTATATCAATTTAGGCTAATAAACGAAGCATATGTGCATCTACAAAGATTCAAACGGAAACGAGATTGAACTAGCGTCTGTTAATTTGGACAACATAAAGCTCATTCTTCTGGATTTTGATGGTACGCTTGTCAATACCGGAAGAGCTAATGCCGTTTCGTATTGCGAAGCTTTGGAAGAGGAGGGCATTCATCTTACTTTAGAAAGTTACCGCGAGCGATACTTTGGATGGAGATGCCCTGAATTTTTGCACGATCTGGGAATTGACTCTAACGAAGATGTAAAAAGAATACGACAGCGCAAGATAGACATCTACCCTACGCACTTTGATCTGATTTCCCTAAACGAAAGTCTTTGGAACTTTGTACTTGAGTTCAAAAAAAGAGGTGGCAATGTAGCAATAGTATCAACAGGGCATCCCAGCAATTTACGAAATGCCATGGACCATGTAGGAATCACACATCTCATAGATAAAATCTACACATCTGATTGCGTCAAACGGTCGAAGCCCTTTCCTGATTGTTTTCTTCTTGCAATGAACGATTTTCAAGCGACGTTTGGGCAAACGCTTATTTTCGAAGATTCCCAGGTTGGATTGGAGGCCGCAAGCAGAAGTGGGGCTACCTATATTCAGGTATCACTCCCCTTCTAGATTCTCAGGCGCACCACATACATCAAAATAAGGACAATACTCTTTACAGTTCTTGCTTCGACGTTGTTTGAAAGGTATTGAATAGTCAAACAATTCCGCAAGTCTATTAGATAGGCTATTCTCAAATTGGGTTTGTATCATACTATAGGTAAGTTCCTTCTTAACATTTTTTTGTTTCCCGGACTTTACATCAAACTCTTGCTGAGTAATAGTTATATTCGGGTTATAGTCCGAGTGCATATCTCTAACATAATACAATGCAGGGCATACATCTTTCAACTTGTCACCATCCACCAAATTATGATACATTATCAAACAGTAAATCAGTGTATTTACAATATTACTATTAACCTCTTCGTCATCATTTTCTATTTTAAGAAGTTTCTCCACCGAAGTAAAATTCTTTTTTCCATCCGACGAACCAGTTTTATAATCCACTATCCTTATCAACTTTTCCCAAGCAGATTTCTGGATATGATCCATTCTGTCCAACCGTCCGCCAAGATTGACACACCTTGAAGAATCATTATCAAACTCAAAACAATACGTTATAGTTTCTTCCAAATACTTTACAGAGAACTGCAACTGATATAAACTATCGAATTTCAAAAGATTTTTCAGATAATCAAATATAATTTTACGAATAACCTCAATCTCCGGAATGGATGAGGCGCTCTCCTTATTGGAATAGAACTTGTTTATGGCACTGTTGATTGCATCATTCACCTTATCATCTCCAATTTTACCAAGAGCACTTCTAGCATCAAAAATGTTCTTTACCTCATTGTAGATAATGTCTGCAGCTTCGTGAAAAATGTTGCCGAACATTGAGTTGTCCATATTTTCATCCAATGTCTTCTCTTCTGTTAGTCCTGCGATTCTCGAGAAATAGAACTTCATCGGACAAGACAGATATGTCGAAAAGTCGGACGGATAAAGAATCCTGCCACCTTTTTTAGTGTACGACTCTAGAATACTTTTAACATACTCATCCTTCGGTATTTCAAGAGGCTTTGAACGCAACATATCAACGCCAACCCCCACAGAGCAAGTATTCACCGTTACATTCTCTAATTTTGGAATGAGTTCCATTTCTAATTGACGTATATATCGGCTTTTTTCGCCAGTTGTCATGCCACCCGATGATGAGCAATAGAGTAGAAACACATTTTCAGCCCTTTGTAAGAGTCTATAGAAATTATATGCGTACATAGCTTCCTTACTTTGAGGCGTAGGAAGGTCATATGCGTATCTAATAACGGGAGGAATGAACGACTGATCGGAAAGGTTGCGTCCCGGGTAATTATCATCTGTCATTGAAAGGATTATGACATTCTTAAAATCAAGGCATCTAGTTTCAAGCATTCCCATAATCTGGATTCCTTCCGAAAAATCACCCTTGAATGGTATCGTCACATCTGAAAGGTGCTTCTTTATAAGAAGTGACGCAATGCCAAGAGTCAGTTCTATTTGAGTATCTAGAATAGTTCTATTTAGGCAGGATAGTTCTTCAGCTGCAGTATACAAGAATTCTCGACGTAACTTCACGTCAGCACTTGGCTGAAGTTTATCCATCAGTGTGCGCATGACACTTTCAAGATATATAAAGAGTGCTTTGACATCATCTACCACACGAAATATTCCCAGCTCATCACAAGGCCCAAAAACTGATAGTGGGACTCTAATAAGTCTTTGATTGATGATATGTCTTCGAACTCTATCATATACTTCTGGATTACTTTCACGCAAATAAGGGTGCATCAATATATGTTCAACATCTTCGTGATAGAAGAACGCCTCACCATCAGAAAACTTCACATTCATCTGTAAAAGAAGTAGAAGTTCCACAAGAGAAAATGCACCTGATGTGGAAAAAGGGTATCCCATTGTCACATTTAGTGGGGAATACTTCTTAGGAAGGGCATAAAGCAATGGAACGAGCAACCCTTCCTTGGGAAGAACAATGACAGTTTCCCGATCCAATTTTTTTCCATCTTCTTCAAGCGATTGAAGTATGTTCGAAACATGTTGTATGGAGAGTATATCTGAACCACAAGGGAAGATGTTAAATGATTTGATATTCGAAATGTGATTTGTTGTAATTTGAGGTAAATTCTCAAATTCGCGAACATTCTCTCTGATGTAATATCCCGCTTCCTGCGATGTATCGTACAAATAATAGTCATCCACATCCCACGCAAATGATACATTATTGTTTTTTCGTAACCTCTCGATAATTTTCTTTTCCGCAGGTGAAACGGTATTGAATCCAACGAAGAGTATATTATCGTCTTCTATCGCAAGATTCTCATCTAGTGCGACCTTACGATAAATCATTCCCATATAGGCAAGGCCCTGACTCAAAAGCGATTTATTAAATTCTTCGTATATGGCACCAAGTTTTCTCCATATATCCAAAAAGCGCTTCTTATATTCGGACTGAGAGAAGTTATCTCCAGAGTACATATGATTCCAGAATTCACTTATCACCTTACGTTGCTCTTCGTTTAGATAATCGAATACTGTGTCAAGTTCTTTCAAATCGGAAATATTTTGAAAAACTTGTCCTGCATCGATAAGGTGACGATCTATCATATCAAAATCCTTAAGAAGAATCTGTCCCCAGTTGTAAAAATGGTCAAACGTCTCAGAAGGAAAATGCTTGTTATAGACTTTGTATAATTCCGAAAGAAGCTTTATTTGAACGGGATTGTCGAGTTTGATGCATTGTAAAACCAAGTCATCCATTGACACATATTCTGCCTCAAAACTGGAACCATTTAAATATTTCTTTATGGCCTCATTCAAAAAGACGCGTATTCTGGATGACGAAACGACTATTTTCAAAGTGCCGAATTCGTTTGGGTACTTATTCCAAATGGCAGATGCCAACTCTTCAATAAATTTCATACAGCAAGTACAATTATCCACATTGAACATTAAATTTGGCAAAAACAAAGTAAATGGAAAAGAACTTTATGAGAAGCTTTTTGGGGATTCCATTTTCAAAAAATTTACTCCACTCGATATTATCCTCCCAAATTCAAGCATAAAAATGCGATTAATAAGAAAAATTTGAACCGGACTTTACCGATTGTTTACAATACGAAGGTATGAATTTTTTACAAAAACATCTATTGCAATCAAACTCACACCGAAACAAATACAACAATGTAGGAAATACAACTCATTTTTTCTTTTAGCTAGCCCAATAGGTAACAAATCTGCATTTTAGTTACTACCTTTACTTCAAAGAATTATCAAATGAGCAACACTAGAGCCCAAATACTATGCGCCAGTGCCGGATCGGGCAAGACCTACCAACTGGCATACAAATACGTACTAGACGTTATTCGAAATCGTACGACTGAAAAAGGACAGGAATTCTTCCCTAACGCATACCGCACAATTCTTGCGGTTACGTTTACCAACAAGGCTACTGAGGAGATGAAAAGCCGCATCATTGAAGAAATACACCTGCTTGCCACCTGGCAAAAGTCAAAGTATCTCGAAGCCTTGAAAAAGGACACCGGACTTTCAGAGAAGGAAATAAGAGCGAGAGCAAAGGTCATCAGAACAAGTATACTTCACGACTATTCACATTTTACGGTTCTTACCAACGATTCCTTCTTTCA
Organism: Candidatus Alistipes equi; assembly: GCA_018065435.1. GTDB lineage: Bacteria > Bacteroidota > Bacteroidia > Bacteroidales > Rikenellaceae > Alistipes > Alistipes equi. The sequence continues at coordinate 9,325 of JAGHTK010000123.1, read as the reverse complement.
GAAGATTCTTCGTGCATTTATTGTAGAATTGGGAATGGATATGAATTACCGTGTTGAGCTTCACAGCGCTGACATTGTGAAACGTAGTGCCGATGCCATACTAGAAAAAAGCGATGACAAGAAGCTTCAGCAGTGGATTATGGACTATGCCAGTGAGAGAGTCTCAAATGGAGAAAAGTGGGATATAAAGTCTGGAATACTTCTTTTGCAAGAAGAACTTTTCAAAGAACAGACTCATGATGCTATCACATCCATCAAAAACAGAGATGAATTTAAAAAAGCAGTATTTACATACATCAAAAAGATTGAGGATGATATTGAGAAATTTGTAGAAAAAGCCAAAAATATTGTTCAACAGATAAGGAATGAAGTAGTTGACAAATATTTAGAACGTTATTTATTCAATCACTTAGAAGGTTTGTCAAATGGCAAAATCAAACCAACATCAAATTACGTTTTAAATGTTGTCAATAATGAAACTTGGCTAAAAAAAGAAGCTGAAAAGAAGCATATTTCTATTAGTCAAGATCTATGTAATGACATAAAGAATCTTATTAAAAAATTGGAGTATGACATAATTCCAGGCCAAACAAATATTAAAATCTTAAAACAGAGTTTCCGTAGCTTTATCCTCCTAAAGGATTTATATGATTGTGCAAAAAAAGTATCTTCTGAAGATAATGCCTTAATTCTATCGGAGACAAAACACACCATTGCACGTTTGATAAATGACATGGATGCTCCGTTCATTTACGAAAAAGTAGGTTGTCGTTTTGAAAGGATCATGATTGATGAATTCCAAGACACCTCGTTAAAAGAGTGGAAAAATTTCCTTCCTCTCATTCTCAATGCTGTTTCAAATGCCATAGATAGCGTCATACTCATAGTGGGAGACATCAAACAGTCAATCTATCGTTGGAGGGGTGGAGATTGGAGCATACTTGCCAAAATAGCACCTCAAGATATTGAGAAGGCGGCCGAAATCGACAGAATGTCTCTCAGTAAAAATTACCGAAGCAAGGAGGCAATTGTAAAATTCAACCGCAACTTTTTCAACCAGGCATCCAAAGAAGACAATGAGAATCTAAATTCATGGCTAGACCAAACTACGGAAGCTTTCCGTAAGGAGCACTTTGACGCACTTAAAAATGCATATGCCGATATTGACAAAACTGAAATCGGGAAGGAAGATGCCAAAGGTGGATACGTAAGAGTTGCCGTATATAAAGAACAGCCTGAGATAAACCCTAGAATAAAGGCATTACTCGATATCGGATACAGACCTTGCGACATTACAATTCTCACAAGGACAAAAACGGAAGCTCAGCAAGTTGCGAAGATGCTTCTAGAGTTGCGCAAGGAAGCGGATTCAAAGTACCATGTTGGCATAATGACTCAAGAGGCACTCCTTCTCGAATCATCTCCTATGATTAAATTCTTAACGGCAGTTTTGCGCCTAGCCATAAAACGAGAAGATCCTATCAGCAGGGGCATATTCTTTAGACATGCCCACAATATGGATTTCATATCCGAACTTACAGAAGAAGAGAACAACTTCCTTAATAGCATCTGTTCACTATCCATCATCGAGGCTGTACAAGAGATAATGTCTAAATATCGTGACATCCTGATTACGGAAACGGCCTATACGCTTTCCTTTAACGAGCAGGTAATTCACTATGGGGAGATGTACTCAGCAGACATTGCATCATTTTTAGAATGGTGGGATAAACATTGCCACGATCTAACCGTAACAATTGCCAAGGATGCTCGCTCAATTGAAATTATGACAATTCACAAGTCTAAGGGCTTGGAAAACAAAGTCATCATCATTCCTTTCTGCAATTGGAAGATGGACGTCGAGCCATACTCTCCAAGCAAGAAAAATATGATTTGGACCGAAGCAAACGATGGACCATTAAAAAATCTTGGACTTTATCCAGTCCGCGCAGCGAAAGAAGTAGTGCATTCAGCGTTTTCCAATGGTTACATTCACGAGATGATATATTCACACATTGATGCCATCAACTTGCTCTATGTCGCATTCACTAGAGCAAAAGAGCACCTGTATGTCTACTCGCCCAAGGCAAACTATGAACAATATAAGACAAAAAAATCCTTAGATACAGTTGACACGCTCTTATATAGATGCATAGAACTTACAGACACGGAAACTGAAGAGGATTCCTGCGTAGCTTTGTATGAAAGTGGCAAATTCGAACATTATAAAAATGACGAGACTGACACAAACATATATAGGTACAAAGATTACACCGCATCAAAAATGGAAACCAAACTATCGCTTAGGACAGAACGATACTATGATGAAGAATCAGGAACAATAAGCAATCGCCAGATAGGAATTCTACTACACGAAGCGTTCCAGCACTCAAAAAACATCTCCCAAATAAAAGAAAAGATAAATGAGCTGGAAAAGAATGGACTGCTTTCAAAATTGCTTTCAGATAAAATCTTAAGCAACGTACGAGAACTCATCTCAAAAGAACCAGTTCGAAGTTGGTTTAGTGAAAACTGGGATAAAATTCTCAATGAAAAAAGCATCCTTATTCCGAACGAAAAGGACTGCAGACCCGATAGAGTTCTTATAAAGGCAGACCAGGCTGTAATTATCGATTACAAATTCGGTAATAAGAACAACTATTACAATTCAAAGCTAAAAAAATACGCAAAGGAGCTTCGCAGTATGGGATACACATCCGTCAAAGCATACCTATGGTATGTAGTTTTGAATGAAATAGAGGAAGTTTTGTAGTATTTTCATAATTTTGCAAGGATGGGAAAGTGGTCAATATATAGTTCTCTGCCTTTGAAATATAGGCGACGCGGATATTTAGTCTCGTTTACGATATTTTTAAGGGCTTTACTAAACTTTGCAGGTCTTGCAGCTCTGCTCCCAGTTCTATATTTGATTCTGGATGCTAGCAACATACATTCAAACCCAATTTTGGAATATATCTATCGTTGCTTTTCATTCACATCCACTCAGACCTTTATAATCGTAATTTCAATCTCGATTCTTCTTTTTATAATATTCAAAAATCTACTGAACCTATTTCTTTACAGATTTGAGCGCGACTATATTTACGCCTTGTTTCGCTATCTGTCAAGAAACATGTTCATTGACTACTTCAACCGGGGACTTCCATTCATCAAAAAAAATAATTCCGCCGTTCTCTCGCGTAATGTCAACGTTGTGTGCTATACATTTGTTGCCGGAGTTCTAAGGCCTGTTGCATCGATTCTAAGCGAAACAATGCTCTTCATTCTTTTGATAGCTTCTATTATTGCATATAGCCCAATGGCCGCACTCCTTTCAATTCTTGTATTCGCTCCCGTTTCGTGGATTTACATAGGTCTATATAAAAACCATGTCAACACTCTGGGCAAAGAAGAAAATGAAGCCCATCGACAAAAATATCGTGATGTTATTGAGACCTATCGTGGCTACCAAGATATTGAAACGAACAACGCATTTCCTGGCATGCTTTCCTCTTTCGACAAAGCATTGACTACAATAATAAGAACTGGTAAGAAAAATGCAGTCATTGGAAACATTCCACAGATTCTTACTGAAGTCGGACTGACTCTTGGAATGATTGTGCTGATAATGGTAGCTACGTACCAAAATAGTATGAACGCAAAGATACTATTCGGAGTCTTTGCTGTTGCAGCCCTTCGACTTCTACCTTCATTAAAGACGATTCTTTCTGCCTGGACAAGCATCAAATACAACCGATACACGCTAGATATCATTTCCGAGGCTAGTCTTAAAGAAGAAATCACTCCGGAAAGTACCACAGAAGAACGTGTTGACTTTAAGCATTCTATCAAAACATGCGATTTGTGTTTTCGTTTCGATGATTCCAACCGAGACACCATCCACAAGCTCAACATCGAAATACGAAAGGGGGAACGTGTCGGAATAACCGGAAAATCCGGAGCCGGAAAAACAACACTGTTCAATCTGTTGCTTGGAATGTATCAGCCATCTTCAGGAGAAATTCTCATCGATGGAGAGCGTCTTACGCCGCTTACAAAACGCAAGTGGCAGAACACAATAGGATATGTGTCTCAAAACGTATTTCTTCAAGATACATCTATTGTTGAAAACATTGCTTTGGGAGTAAAAAGTGAGAATATTGATCGTAAGAGAGCACAAAAGGCAATCGAGATGTCTTCTCTATTGGCATTCGTGGAAAAACTTCCAAAGGGAATGGATTCCAAAATCGGTGAATGTGGCGCGCTTCTTTCCGGAGGTGAACGTCAACGCATAGGTATTGCACGTGCTCTTTACAAAAATGCTGACGTTCTATTTTTTGATGAAGCCACATCTTCGCTCGATTCGGAAACCGAGCAAAGCATTAATGCTTCAATAGAGCATCTATCAAAGAATAATAGTGAACTTACAATAGTTGTGATTGCACATAGGGAGACATCCCTGGCGTGCTGTCAAAGAATAATACGATTATGATATGGATTATGTAATTGCAGGATATCTTCTACGCACACATGGTGAATTAGACTCGCTTTCAAAATGCGGTCTTAAATGTTTTGAGCCATTTATCGCGCACGAGACTAAGGATACAACACCTACCATGGATATAGTTGAACCTATAGAAATGGCACTTGAAGATTTTCCGACGTTGGAAGAGATACATTCGTTTCCATTTGATGCAGAATATGCCACATGTCATTTTTGCAGATATGACTACGGCAAATTACTATGGATGGAAAAAGACGAAAAAAAATATATTCTGGCAAAGGAAGAGACATCCAACAAAGTGTTTACGAATTTTGGGCTGGAAGGATATCGTAACTCCACCCTTCTGCGTTTCGGATTGTGGGTAATGTTTGGCTGTTGTATTGCGCCTCTTGGTGGTATAGCAATTCATTCGTCGGTAGCCGTCCATGATAACAAGGCCATATTGTGTCTTGGAGAATCAGGCACAGGCAAAAGTACACATACTAGATTGTGGATAGAAAACATTCCTCAAACGACACTGCTTAATGATGATAGTCCTATAATCAGAATGTGGGATGGCGTTTCGACAGCCTTCGGTTCTCCATGGAGCGGTAAGACACCATGCTACAAGGATGAACACTACCCTATCAAGGCCTTTATACGTCTTAGTCAGGCGCCACATAACAAAATACGAAAATTGCCAGCACTCGAAGCTATCGGAGCATTACTTCCATCATGTCCACCTTCGTTTGCCTACGACACACCTCTTCAGGACAATATATGCAATATACTCTCCGATATGATTTGCTCGAGCGAAGTTTACCATTTGGAATGTCTTCCAAATAGTGATGCTGCAAAACTATCATACAAAACTATTTTTCGATAAAAAATGATTACCATAATTGTATGCTTAGTATTGCTTATTCCTGCGTGCGCTTTGGGTTATCATTTTTTGATAAACCACCACATCTTAAAAAGCAATAAGCATCCAATAAGAGAGATTGGCAACAACCGCAAAATATTTTCCATGGTAAGGGATATCCTTCTGCAAGGAGAAGAAGTATCGGTTGCTGTTCGGGGACAGAGTATGCTCCCATTTTTTTTAAGTGGGCAGACAATACATCTACGTCCTCTTAAGGATGGAGAGATAAAAAAAGGACATGTTGTACTGGCGGATACAGGAAAAAATTTTGTAGTTCACCGAATTATTAAAATTGAGGCTGAAGTCGTAACGCTATTCGGAGATGGCAACATCAAAGCCACAGAAAAAGTTAAGCCCGAGATGATTTATGGCATAGTAAAGTGTAGCAAAGCGCATCTCTTCCTTGCCAGAATTTGGTTATGGATAAGACCTTTGAGGCGTTACCCATTATGGATAATAAAACGAATCACACCAAAATAAAAAAACAGCCGTCGAAGATGACGGCTGATTTTTTTATTTTGTGGTTTACTATGCCTCCAAAGCGAAGCGCTTGTAAACTACAACCTTTGCTTCCTTATCAGCACGGGCAAGATATTCACGAATTGATTCCTTCTCGCCTACAACTGCTTGATTTAGAAGAGTATTTTCCTCGAAGAACTTGCGCATCTTACCTTCTGCAATCTTCTCAAGAATTGCATCTGGCTTGTTGGCATTCTTAGGATCCTGCTTCATAGCTTCAACAGCGATTGCCTTCTCGTGTGCAACTACCTCTGCTGGGCAGTCATCTACATCGATAGAGATAGGAGCCATAGCTGTAGCCTGCATTGCAAGAGTATGAGCAACCTCGTCAGAAACCTCTTTGTTAAATCCAAGGATAGAACCGAGCTTCTTGTTGAAGTGTACATAAGCATGGATGTATGGAGCTTCAACTTTTGCATAGTATGCAAGTTCAACCTTTTCTCCAGTCTGACCTGATTTCTCAGTTACCATTTCTTCAATGGTACGACCATCCGTAGCCTTAGAAGAAAGAAGTGTTGCAGTATCCACAGCATCAATCTTTACAGCTTCTTCCATGATTGCATTTGCAGAAGCTACGAATTCAGCATTGGATGCTACGAAGTCTGTTTCGCAAGCAAGGCAAAGCATATATCCCTTCTGGCCTACGATCTTCGTTACAACAACACCTTCACTTGCATTACGGTCAGCACGCTTTGCAACGATAAGCTTACCCTTTTCACGGATAATATCCTGTGCACGTGCAAAATCGCCTTCAGCTTCAACCAATGCCTTCTTGCAGTCCATCATGCCGGCACCAGTCATCTTGCGAAGCTTCATAACATCAGCAGCTTTTATTTCAATTGCCATTTTCTTAAGTTTTAGGTGTTATTATTCTTCTTTTACAGTGTTAACAACTTCCTTAAGAGCAGCTTCCTGAGCATCAACTGCCTCTTTTACGTTTTTCTTAACACGTGTCTTTTTAGAGTCCTTCTGAGCTTCGGTGTTTGCCTCAGCTTCAAGACTTTCCTTTTCCTTTTCAAGCTTGCGTTCCTCAGTTCCTTCAGCAATAGCCGCACATACAGTGTCAAGGATTACGGAAATAGACTTAACAGCATCGTCATTTGCAGGTATAACGTAATCAATATTGGTTGGATCACAACAAGTATCTACCATTGCAAATACAGGGATACCCAGTCTGTTTGCCTCTTTCACTGCATTCTGTTCCTTCTGAACGTCAATAACGAAAAGAGCAGCAGGGAGACGTGTAAGGTCGGAAATTGAACCAAGGTTCTTCTCCAACTTAGCACGCTGACGCTGAATCTGTAATTTTTCTCTCTTTGAGAAATTGTCATAAAGACCATCCGAAGTCATCTTATCTATAGATGCCATCTTCTTGACAGCCTTACGTATAGTAGGGAAGTTTGTAAGCATACCGCCAGCCCAACGCTCTGTAACGTATGGCATTCCGACAGTTGCTACTTTTTCGGCAACTACATCTTTAGCTTGTTTCTTTGTTGCAACAAACAATACACGACGGCCACTCTTGGCAATCTGCTTTAGAGCTGCTGCAGCTTCATCGAGCTTTACGACAGTCTTGTAAAGGTCAATGATATGGATGCCGTTCTTCTCCATATAAATATATGGAGCCATTTTAGGATTCCACTTGCGTTTCAAGTGACCGAAATGAACTCCGGCTTCCAATAATGTATTAAAATCTGTACGTGACATTTTGTTCTTAAATTTTTAGATTTTTCTCTTTATATCAATTCCTGTGGTAGTGACCTTGTCAATCCCAGGAATTTTCCGCGGTGGAGCAAATCACAAGTAGTACCGAAGTAGTCTTGAAATTTTCTAAACTCGCACCGTGCATGCCGATTTGTTGGTGTCCGATAAGACTAACGCTTACTGAACTGGAAACGACGACGTGCTCCAGGCTGTCCTGGCTTCTTACGCTCAACCTCGCGTGAATCACGAGTAAGGAATCCATTCTTCTTCAGAACAGGACGATACTCTGCATTCACCTCGCACAAAGCGCGGGCAATACCCATACGGGCTGCCTCTGCCTGACCCTTGACGCCACCACCAACTAGGTTGATAACAACATCATAAGTACTTTCGGTTTCAGTAACCAGCAAAGGCTGTTTAACCTCGTACTTAAGGATATCCAATGAGAAATAGACATCCAAAGGCTTCTGGTTGATTGTAATATTACCCGTACCCGGCTTTACGAATACGCGGGCAACAGCTGCCTTACGGCGACCAACGGTGTTTACAACTTCCATAATTCTTACTTAATCTCGTTTAACTTAATTTCCTTAGGGTTCTGTGCAGCATGCGGATGTTCTGCTCCTGCATAAACCTTTAGGTTTTTGATAATAACTTCTCCAAGACGTGTCTTAGGGAGCATACCCTTGACAGCCTCTTCGATTACGAATTCAGGCTTCGTTGCCAAATAATCAGCCGGAGTGGCGAAACGCTGACCACCTGGGAAACCAGTATGACGGACATAGACCTTGTCGGTCAACTTCTTGCCTGTAAGCTTTACCTTATCTGCATTAATAACGATAACATAGTCACCGCCATCAACGTGTGGGGTATAGCTAGGCTTGTTTTTGCCACACAGAATCTTTGCGACCTGTGAAGCCAAACGTCCCAACACCTCATTTGTTGCGTCAATCACATACCACTCCTTATTGATAGTGTTCGCATTCAACGAGATGGTTTTGTAGCTTTTAGAATCCACTTTTCTAACGTTTAATACTTGTTAATAATTAATTGTAATCCAACGCCGCATTTTGCGGGTGCGCAAAGATAATAAATTTTTTCTTCTAATGAAATCGTATTAAAAATCAAAAAGTAACTACTTGGTAGAAAATATTGTCGATTTCCTTTTTTTACCGCTAAAGTCCATCCATATTTCATGTTAGACTAGCGTATTTTATGCAGTAAAAGCAGGAAGAATTCTAAATGATGCACCTGAATATTCTTGTAAATTCAAATTACGTTGGATAATCTTCCGAATTTGGATAAACTAAAGCCAACTCTTGAATAGTTCACTAGATTGTAAATGTGGTATATGATTGCCTGTACGTTTCAATCTTCCCCCAAAAAAGGAACTCGTCATTGACCTTTCTTTTATCTGACTTAAAATCCGGCGAACGAACCAAGTATTGAGATTTGTGGCAAAAGGCCCAAAGCAATCAGGGAGCAAAGTTTCTCTATTTTCACGAAACTTGAATTTGCTGATACGTTCACTACCATTTGTGATACCATTATAGTAAAATTCATCATCCCACGTTTCGGCAGTATGTAGGTCGTTAATGTAAGCGGTAACTTTGTTTCCGCAGATTTCAGAAAATAAGGATTCAGCAGAAATAAGAAAAGTAAAAGCACCCAATTTCGGAAAATAAGCATCGTCACTT
>JAGHTK010000102.1 GCA_018065435.1 Candidatus Alistipes equi | reverse complement strand
CTATTATATATAGGTATAAATAACTTTTATTAACAAACGTAATTAGACAAAAATGTCAGGACTAATTGGAAAGAAAATCGGAATGACTTCCGTTTTCAGTGCCGAGGGTAAAAATATACTATGCACTGTAATTGAGGCTGGTCCGTGTGTGGTTACGCAAATCAAGACTGTAGAGAAGGATTCCTACGAAGCAGTTCAGATTGCCTATGACGACAAGAGTGAAAAGCACACCAGCAACAGTTTGTTAGGTCACTTCAAAAAAGCAGGCACGACTCCTAAACGCAAGATGGCTGAATTCAAGGACATGCCGGAAGTGAATCTTGGTGATACCTTGACAGTTGACCTATTCACAGAAGATGACTGGGTTGACGTAACAGGGATATCCAAGGGTAAAGGCTATCAGGGTGTTGTAAAGCGCCATGGTTTTGCCGGTGTCGGTGGTCAGACTCACGGTCAGCACAACCGTCAGCGTAAGCCAGGTTCTTTGGGTGCATCATCCTATCCATCACGTGTTTTCCCTGGAAAGCGTTTGCCAGGACAGACAGGTGGTGATCAAGTTAAGGTTTTAAACCTTAGAGTATTAAAGGTAATTCCTGAGAATAACCTTATTTTGGTTAAGGGTTCTATTCCGGGAGCAAAAGGGTCTTATTTAACAATTGAGAAGTAGTATGGAATTAGCAGTTTTAAACTCACAAGGTCAAGAAACTGGTCGTAAGATGGTTCTTTCAGACTCAGTCTTCGGCGTGGAGGCTAATGACCACGCTATTTACTTGGACGTAAAGCAGTATCTTGCTGACCAGCGTCAGGGAACTCATAAGTCAAAGCAGCGTAATGAAGTTGCCGGTTCAACCCGTAAGCTTAAGCGTCAGAAGGGTACTGGTGGTGCACGTTGTGGAAGCATCAAGAGTCCGTTATTTCCAGGTGGTGGCCGTATATTTGGTCCAGTCCCTCGCGATTACTCATTTAAGCTCAATAAGAAGCTTAAGCGTCTTGCTCGCCGCAGTGCTCTTACGTACAAAGCACAAGCACAGGCAATCTATGCTCTTGAAGCACCGGTATTCGATGCTCCTAAGACCAAGAATGTTGTAGCTTGCATGAATGCTTTGAAGGTATCTGACAAGAAGGTTTTGGTTGTTTTGCCGGAAACAAATGTAAACCTTCAGCTTTCTTGCCGCAACATTCCTTCAGTAAAGGCTGTCCTTGCTCAAAACCTCAATACTTATGAGGTAATGAATGCAAACGCCTTGGTGGTTGTTGAAGGTGCAGAGAATGTTCTTAATGTATTGTAGTTAGCAAAAAAAAGACGAAAATGGAAGTAATTATTAAGCCTATTTTAACCGAAAAGATGCAGGCTCAGGGCGAAAAACTGAACCGCTACGGTTTTATCGTTGACGTACGTGCTAACAAGTTTCAAATACGTGAGGCTGTTGAACAGATGTACAATGTTGTTGTAACGGATGTCAACACGATTAATTATATGGGTAAGTACAAGAGCCGTTATACAAAGGCTGGCTTGCTTGAGGGTCGTGCAAACAACTTCAAGAAGGCTATTGTTACCCTTAAGGATGGAGATAAGATTGATTTTTACAGTAAAATCTAAGCAAAATGGCAGTAAGAAAGTTTAAGCCTGTAACACCAGGTACAAGACATAAGATTATTGGCACGTTTGACGAAGTCACTGCCGTAAAGCCAGAGAAGTCGTTGCTAGCCGTTAAGAAAAGCACTGGCGGCCGTAACAATACTGGTAAAATGACTGTCCGTTATATCGGAGGTGGTCACAAGCAGATGTATCGTATCGTTGATTTTAAGCGTGCGAAGGACGGCGTAGCCGCTACTGTAAAGACTATCGAATACGATCCTAATCGTACAGCTCGTATTGCACTTGTTGTATATGCCGATGGAGAGAAGAGTTATATCTTGGCTCCTAACGGCTTGCAAGTTGGTCAAACTATTTTGAGTGGATCAGGCGTTGCTCCTGAGGTTGGTAATTCACTGCCTTTGGCAGAAATTCCACTCGGAACATTGATTCACAATATTGAACTCTATCCAGGTCAGGGTGCTGCGATGGCTCGCTCTGCTGGTTCTTCGGCTCAACTTTTGGCACGTGAGGGCAAGTTCGCCATCATTAAGTTGCCTTCTGGTGAGACTCGTATGGTACTCGTTGCCTGTCGTGCTACTGTAGGTATTGTTTCAAACATTGAACACAACCTAGAGCAATCAGGAAAAGCTGGTCGTGAACGTTGGTTAGGCCATCGTCCTCACAACCGTGGTGTTGTTATGAACCCGGTTGATCACCCTATGGGTGGTGGTGAAGGACGTGCTTCAGGAGGTCACCCTCGTTCTCGCAAGGGCTTGTTGGCTAAGGGTAAGAAGACTCGTAATCCAAAGAAGACCTCAGCTAAATTTATTATTTCACGCAAAAAATAATTAAAAAGAGTACATAATGAGCCGTTCATTAAAAAAAGGACCATTCATTGAACCTAAACTTGAGGCAAGAGTTATCGCCCAGGCTCAGGGGAACAAGAAGTCTGTTATAAAGACGTGGTCACGAGCAAGTATGATTTCACCTGACTTCGTAGGTCAGACAATCGCTGTACACAACGGAAATAAGTTCATCCCGGTATATGTTACTGAGAATATGGTAGGTCACAAACTCGGTGAGTTCGCTCCTACTCGTACATTCCGTGGTCATGCAGGTAACAAGAAAAAATAGTAGACTATGGGTGCAAGAAAAGCAGAAATGGCCAAAGAATTAAAGGCCGCTAAGAAGGAAAAGGCTATCGCTATACTGCGTGATTGTCCTACATCTCCACGCAAGATGCGTCTGGTAGCAGACATCATCCGTGGTGTGGAAATAAACAAAGCATTGGGTATCCTTCGTTTTTCAAAGAAGGAGGCATCTATAAAGATGGAAAAGCTGCTTAAGTCAGCCATCAATAACTGGGAGGCAAAGAATCCGGATCTTCGTTTGGAGGATACCGTTTTGCGTGTCAGTGAGGTTAAGGTTGACGGTGGCAGAATGCTCAAGCGTATCCAGGCTGCACCTCAGGGTCGCGCACATCGCATACGCAAACGTTCCAACCACGTTACAATCGTTGTAGATCAAGTGAAAATCGAAGAAAACAAATAGACAAATGGGACAGAAAGTTAATCCAATAGCAAACCGTCTCGGCATCATTAAAGGTTGGGATTCCAACTGGTATGGTGGTAAAGATTTCTCAGAGAAATTGGCAGAAGACGCTAAGATTCGTAAGTACTTGAATACCCGTTTGGCTAATACAAGTCTTTCGAAGATTGTAATTGAACGTACCCTTAAGGTTGTTACTATCACGATTCTCTCATCTCGTCCAGGACTTATCATTGGTAAGGATGGCGATAAGGTAGAGAGTCTGAGAAAAGAACTTAAGAAGATCCTCAAGAAGGAAGACGTACAAATCAACATTTATGAAGTAAAGCGTGGCGAAGTTGATGCAAATATTGTAGGTCAGCTCATCGCACGCCAACTTGAAGGTCGAGTATCATATCGTCGTGCCATCAAGAGCGCAATTGCAACTGCAATCCGCGGTGGTGCAGAAGGTATCAAGGTACAGGTTTCAGGTCGTCTTGGAGGTGCTGAAATGGCACGCTCGGAAACGATAAAGGAAGGCCGTATTCCATTGCATACATTCCGTTCAGATGTTGATTATTGTCAGTCGGTTGCTACGACAAAGGTCGGTGCAATAGGTATTAAGACATGGATTTGCCATGGTACCGTATATGCAAAGCGTGACCTCTTTGAAATTCAGGGAGCAAATGCACAGCAGCCAAGGACAAATGGTGTTCATTCGCAGGGTCGTAAGGACCGTCCTCAGAAGAAGAGACGTAATAACAATAGTAAGTAGTACCTTTTAAAGCAAAACAATTATGTTACAGCCAAAAAAGACCAAATTTAGAAGAATGCAGAAAGGTCGCATGAAGGGTGAAGCTCAGAGAGGTAACCAGCTTGCATTCGGATCTTTCGGAATAAAGGCTCTTGAATCTTCATGGCTCGAGGGTCGTCAGATAGAAGCTGCACGTCAGGCTATCACACGTTATATGAAGCGTGAAGGACAGATATGGATTCGTGTCTTCCCTGACAAACCGATAACAAAGAAGCCTGCTGAAGTACGTATGGGTAAAGGTAAGGGTAATCCAGAAGGATTTGTTGCTCCTATTACTCCAGGACGTATTCTCTTTGAGGCAGAAGGTGTGCCATTGGAGGTTGCAAAGGAAGCACTCCGTCTTGGTGCACAGAAACTGCCTATTACGACAAAATTTATCGTTAGACGTGACTATGACGAATCGTCAGTATTGTAGGAGGATTAAAATATGAAAACAGCAGAAATTAAGGATATGTCCGCTCAGGACTTGAAGGAGAGAGTTGCTGCAGAAAAAGTAAATCTCGCGAATCTCAAGATTCAGCATGCCGTTTCTCCTATTGAGAATCCTTCGTTAATTAAGAAAAACCGCAGAGATATAGCTCGTATGCTGACCATTCTGCGCCAAAAATAAGAATAGATATGGAAAGAAATCTTAGAAAAGAGCGTATCGGAGTTGTTGTCAGCAATAAAATGGAAAAGACCATTGTCGTTGCAGTAGCTCGTAAGGTTAAGCATCCTATTTATGGTAAGTTCGTGAACAAGACTACGAAATTCGCAGCTGAGTGCTTGGACAATACCGTAAAGGAGGGTGATACAGTACGCATTATGGAGACACGTCCGTTGAGCAAAACGAAACGTTGGAGATTAGTACAAATCATTGAAAGAGTTAAGTAGTTATGATACAGCAAGAAAGTAGACTTCAGGTAGCCGATAACAGTGGTGCAAAGGAGGTTCTTTGTATCCGTGTGCTTGGCGGTACAAAGCGTCGCTATGCATCTATCGGTGATAAAATTGTAGTTTCCGTCAAGAGTGCAACTCCTTCAGGCGAAATCAAGAAGGGCGCTGTATCAAAGGCGGTAGTAGTTAGAACAACTAAGGAGATTAGGCGTGCCAATGGTTCGTACATACGTTTCGATGACAATGCTGTAGTCCTTCTTAACAATCAGGGAGAAATGAGAGGTACTCGTATTTTTGGTCCTGTAGCTCGTGAGTTGCGTGATCAGTATATGAAGATTATTTCATTGGCACCTGAAGTATTGTAATATTAAAAAGTTTACACATATGTCTATTAAATTACATATTAAGAAAGGAGATATGGTTTGCGTTATCGCTGGTGACTCTAAGGGTCAGCAGGGTAAGGTGCTCAAGGTTGAGGCTTCCAAAGGCGTTGCCTATGTTGAGAAGGTCAACATCGTAAAGAAGGCGACTAAACCTAACGCAAAAAATACTCAGGGCGGAATCGTTGAGCAGGAGGCTCCGGTTCACATTTCAAATCTGCAGCTTATCGATCCTAAGAGTGGAAAACCAACTCGCGTTGGAATCAAGGTTACTGCAGAAGGCAAAAAAGTTCGTATAGCTAAAAAATCAGGGGAGGAGATTAAATAATGGCATACATTCCATCACTCAAGAAGCAGTATAAGGAGCAGATTATGCCTGCCCTTATCAAGGAGTTTGGATACACAAGCGTTATGCAGTGTCCTAAACTTGAAAAGATTGTAATCAACCAGGGTATGGGTCAGTCTATCGCTGACAAGAAACTGATTGATGTTGCACAGCAGGAACTTTCCGTTATCGCAGGCCAAAAGGCTGTTTTGACAAAGTCCCGTAAGGATATTTCTAACTTTAAGCTCCGTAAGGGAATGTCAATTGGTGTACGTGTAACGCTTCGTCAGAACCGTATGTATGAGTTCTTGGAGCGTTTGATCGCTGTGGCTCTTCCTCGTATCCGTGATTTTAAGGGAATTAATGATCGTTTTGATGGTCAGGGTAACTATACGCTCGGTATTACAGAGCAGATAATCTTCCCTGAAATCGATATCGACAAGATTACCAAGATTTTCGGAATGGAAATTACATTTGTAACATCGGCAAAGACTGATGAAGAGGCTTATGCTTTGCTTCGCGAATTCGGTCTGCCTTTCAAAAACGCTAAAAAGTAGTAGAA
Source organism: Candidatus Alistipes equi (assembly GCA_018065435.1). GTDB lineage: Bacteria > Bacteroidota > Bacteroidia > Bacteroidales > Rikenellaceae > Alistipes > Alistipes equi. Next base: position 9,642 of record JAGHTK010000102.1, on the reverse strand, counting down.
TATGGCAAAGGAATCAATGGTTGCCCGCGAGGTAAAACGTCAGAAGCTTGCTTCTCGTTATGCTCATAAGCGCGAAGAGATTGCTGCTGCACTGAAGAATGGTGAGATTGATCACGAGGAAGCTTGGATTGCTCTTTCAAAACTTCCACGTAATTCAAATCCTATCCGTCAGCACAACAGATGTTCTCTCACTGGCCGTCCGAAGGGATATATGCGTCAGTTTGGAATCAGCCGTATCCAGTTCCGTGAGATGGCCTCTGCAGGTCTCATCCCGGGCGTGAAGAAGGCAAGCTGGTAGTAGCTTAAATTATTGCTGTATACCTTTTAAGTGTCACCATATGGTGGCCTTAAAAGGAGGAAGGCAAAAAATGTATAACAATTTTAATTTTTAACTTTTAATTCTAAGTATTATGACAGATCCTATCGCGGATTTTCTAACCAGAATTAGAAACGCAGTGAAAGCCAACCACAAGGTGGTTGTAGCTCCTGGCTCAAAAATTAAAGAAGCCATCACTAAGATTCTTTATGAGCAGGGATATATTCTTGCTTATAAGTTCGACAAGGATGAAAAGAATCATCCTACCATCAAGATTGCTCTGAAGTGGGATGCACAGACAAAGTGCAACGCTATCAAGGATTTGAAGCGTGTTTCTCGTCCAGGTCTTCGTCAGTACTCTTCCGTAGCTGATATGCCACGTGTACTTAACGGACTCGGAATAGCAATCGTATCAACTTCAAAGGGCATAATGACCGGGGCTCAGGCTTGCAAGGAAAATGTAGGCGGCGAGGTTTTGTGCTACATTTATTAACAAAAAAAATTAGAACAAAATGTCACGAATTGGTAAATTACCTGTAATCTTGCCTGCTGGTGTTGAAGTAAAAGTCTCACCAGACAATACGGTAAGTGTGAAAGGGCCACTCGGCACTCTGAATCAGAAGGTTGATTCGGATATAAAGGTTGAAGTTGGTACTGTAAAATCAAAGGAAGGTGATAAGGAAGTAGCAGCAGTCATCGTAACTCGTCCTACGGACCAGCCTCGTCATCGTTCTATGCATGGTCTGTATCGTGCACTAATCAACAATATGGTTGTTGGTGTATCAAAGGGATACGAGATCAAGCAGGAATTGGTTGGTGTTGGTTTTAAGGCAGAAATGAAGGGCGATGTTCTTCAGTTGAGCCTTGGATATTCTCATGACACCTATTTCAAGATGCCTAAGGAGATCACAGCAACAGCTGTGACCGAGAAGAAAGGAAATCCTATTGTAACTTTGAAGAGCGCTGACAAGCAGCTCGTAGGTCAGGTTGCAGCAAAACTTCGTTCGCTACGTAAGCCAGAACCTTACAAGGGCAAGGGTATTCTCTTCTTAGGAGAAAAGATACGTCGTAAGGCAGGTAAATCTGCAAGTGCTAAATAGTAAAAGGTGTAAGTTATGTCATTGAATAAAATTGAAAGAAGAGAGAGAATAAAGATGCGTATACGCAAGGTCGTATATGGTACATCATCTCGTCCTCGTATGACTGTATTTCGCAGTAACAAGCAAATTTATGTACAGTTTATCGATGATCTTGCCGGAGTTACTTTAGCAACAGCTTCTTCATTGGAGCTTGCAGCTGAAACTGCTGGTAAGAACAAGAAAGATATCGCTGCAATGGTCGGAACTTTGGCTGCTAAGAAAGCTCAGGAAAAGGGTATAACAACTGTATCTTTTGACCGTAATGGATATCTTTATCATGGTCGTGTAAAAATGTTGGCTGACGCAGCTCGTGAGGGCGGTCTTAAATTCTAAGTGATTATGGCAAATACGAATTTGAAAAAAGTACGCGCGGGAGAATACAACGTTGCAGAATTAGTTTCCAAGCTAGTTAGCATTAACCGCGTAACCAAGGTCACTAAGGGTGGTCGTACATTCAGCTTCTCAGCAATTGTTGTTGTAGGAAACCAGAACGGAATTATTGGTTATGGTCTTGGAAAGGCTTCTGAAGTAACGGTTGCAATCCAAAAGGGTGAAGAAGAGGCAAAGAAAAATTTAGTAAGGGTTCCAGTTATTAATGGTACTATTCCTCACAAACAGGAAAAGCATTTTGGCGGTTCATTGGTTATGATTCGCCCTGCAGCTCCTGGTACCGGTATCATCGCCGGTGGTGCTATGCGTGCAGTGTTGGAGTCTGTAGGTATCAGCAACGTGCTTGCAAAGAGCAAGGGTTCATCAAACCCTCACAACCTTGTAAAGGCTACAATCGGTGCTCTTTGTGAACTTCGCGATGCTTATACAGTTTCACGTGTACGTGGAATCTCAATGAACAAGGTGTTTAACGGTTAATTTTTGAGTACTATGGCAATTTTGAAAATAACTCAGGTAAAGAGCCGCATCGGAGCAAGCGCTGCGCAGTGCAAGAATCTTGATGCTCTTGGTCTTAAAAAAATTAATCAGAGTGTAAAGCACAGTGATTCTGCTATCATTCTTGGTATGCTGAATTGTGTTAAGCACCTCGTCAAGGTTGAAGAGGTTAATGAGTAAAAAAGGAGGATTAACAATGGAACTAAATAATTTAAAACCAGCTAAAGGTTCTACACATCACGACAAGAGAATTGGTCGTGGTGCAGGATCAGGACATGGTGGCTATGCAACACGTGGTGCGAAGGGTGCTCAGTCTCGTTCCGGTTATTCGTACAAGCTTGGCTTTGAAGGAGGTCAGATGCCTTTGCAGCGTCGTCTTCCTAAGTTCGGTTTCACGAATCTGAAGAGAGTTGAATACAAGCCAATTAACTTGTCGACACTCGAGGAGCTTGCAAACAGATTGAATGTAACGGAACTCAATCCAGATGCATTTATCGCTGCAGGTTTCATCTCATCGGCTAACCGTGTTAAGATTTTGGGAAATGGTACTCTAACGAAGGCTCTCACAGTTACTGCAAATGCATTCTCGAAGAGTGCAGAGGCAGCTATTGTAGCCGCTGGCGGAAGTATCGTTAAATTGTAAAACAGGCAAAACCTAGTATTTATGAAAAGTTATCTTGTTGTTGGTATCCTGCTTGTAATAATCATTGCTTTGCTTGCTACCAATAAGAAACTTGTCGAAACGTTCAAGAATATATTCAAAATCGAAGACTTGCGTCGTCGTTTGACGTATACATGCCTTTTGATTTTGATATATCGCTTGGGCTGTTATGTTGTAATTCCGGGTATCAATCCAAACATGCTTGGTGAAGGTTCTGCATTGGCAAACCAGATGGATAGCAATTCACTTCTCGGATTGCTCAACGTATTCTCTGGTGGTGCATTTGCAAATGCTGCAATCTTTGCGCTCGGAGTTATGCCTTATATTACCGCTTCCATTATCATTCAGCTTCTAGGCATGATGGTTCCTGCCGTTCAGAAACTGATGAAGGAAGGCGAGAGTGGAAGACGTAAGATGAACCAGTGGACACGTTTGCTCACAATCGGTGTTCTCTTGCTTCAGGGTCCTACGTATGTCGCAAACCTTGCTCACCAAGTACCTCAGGCATTTGTATACGGCAACTCATTTGGATTTACGATGTATGCAACCGTAATCCTTATCGCCGGTACAATGTTCATTATGTGGCTTGGTGAAAAGATTACCGACAAAGGTGTTGGAAACGGAATTTCACTCATTATCATGATTGGTATCGTTGCACGTCTGCCTCATGCCCTTTTGGCTGAATTGAGTGCACGTCTAAACACTGGAACTGGTTCCATTATCATGATATTGTTTGAACTTGCCCTTCTGTTCTTGGTATTTTTGGCAACAATTGCTGTTGTTCAGGCAACGCGTAACGTACCTGTACAATATGGCAAGCGTATAATCGGAAACAAACAGTATGGCGGTCAGCGTCAATTCATTCCTTTGAAGATGAATGCTGCAAACGTTATGCCTATCATCTTTGCTCAGGCACTGATGTTCATCCCTATGCTTTTCACTTCGATTGCACCGGGATTTGCAGGCGCTTTTGCTAATATGACAGGTTTCTGGTATAATTTCACGCTTGCGTTGATGGTAGTTGCATTTACGTACTTCTACACTGCAATCATCATCAATCCTAATCAGATGGCTGAAGATATGAAGCGCAATAACGGATTCATTCCTGGTGTTAAACCTGGAAAATCCACTGCCAGCTATATCGATGACATCATGACAAGAATCACACTTCCTGGTTCCATCTTCCTTGCAATTGTGGCAATTTTGCCTGCTCTTGCAATGAAGTTCCTTGGAATCCAGCAGGCCTTCGCATATTTCTACGGAGGAACCTCACTGCTCATTATGGTGGGTGTAATCTTGGATACATTACAGCAGATTGAAAGTCATCTTCTAAACCGTCACTACGATGGTCTGATGAAGACTGGACGTATTCAGGGACGTCATTAGAAGAGGCAATAGAGCAAGATGGTATATCTAAAGACAGATGAAGAGATAGAGTTGCTTCGTGAGAACAACATTTTGGTAAGCCAGACACTTGCCGAAGTGGGTCGTCACATCAAGCCGGGTGTTACAACAAAATACCTTGATTCGATAGCTGAGGATTTTATTCGTTCTCATGGTGCAATTCCCTCTTGTCTAGGATATGAGGGATATCCTGCTGCGACTTGCATTTCTGTAAACGAGCAGGTTGTTCACGGTATTCCGTCAGACAAAGTCGTAATAAAGGAGGGCGATATAGTATCGGTCGACCTATGTACTTTTATGAAGGGGTTCAATGGTGATTCGGCATATACGTTTGCCGTTGGAGAGATAGCACCTGAGGTAAAAAAACTATTGGATGTCACCAAAGAGGCTCTATATAAAGGTACGGCACAGGCAAAAGCTGGTAATCGTGTAGGTGATATATCAGCAGCCGTGCAGGATTACGTCCAAAGTTTCGGTTATGGCGTAGTGCGGGAGCTTGAAGGACACGGACTGGGTAGAAAAATGCACGAAGACCCAGGTGTTCCAAATTACGGGCACCGTGGCAGAGGACGCCTTCTTGAGGAAGGAATGGTTATCTGCATAGAACCGATGATTACGATGGGATCCCATTCTATTGTTTTTGAACGTGACGGATGGACAGTTCGTACACGTGATAGAAAGCCTGCGGCTCACTTCGAATTTGCAGTGGCCGTTCGCAAATCGGGTCCAGATGTCTTAACGGACTTTAGTATTATCGAGCAATAACTTTTAATAAAGCTACTCTATGGCAAAACAAACTGCTATTGAAAGGGACGGAACAATCGTTGAAGCATTATCTAATGCAATGTTCAGAGTTGAATTAGACAATGGTCACGTTATTACCGCCCACATCTCCGGAAAGATGCGTATGCACTATATAAGAATCCTTCCTGGAGATAAGGTAAAGGTAGAAATGACCCCATATGATCTTTCGAAGGGCCGTATCTCCTTTAGATACAAATAACAAACAAGGTTGATTCCCAAATCTTAATTTCGGACACTTTACCCTATGTGCCGTTTTTATAGAAGATTCAGGGAAGGAGCAAGCTTAAAGTTATTAACTAAAAAAAGGAATCTCCACGAATCCTCCCGCAAGGGCAAACAGTGGAAATATTATGAAAGTAAGAGCATCAATTAAGAAAAGAAGCGAGGATTGCAAGATTGTAAGGCGCAAAGGCAAGGTCTATGTAATTTGCAAGAAGAATCCTAAGTTCAAAATGCGTCAAGGGTAAATAATAAACGATTAAAAAGGAAAAAATTTATGGCACGTATAGTCGGTGTAGATTTACCAAAAAACAAAAGAGGCGAAATTGGCTTGACCTATATCTATGGTATAGGTAGAAGTACAGCCCAGAAGATACTTGATAAATGTGGTATCTCGTATGATATTAAAGTAGATAATTGGACAGATGAACAGGTTGGAGCAATTCGTGCTGCGATAGCTGAAATGGATATCAAGGTAGAAGGTGAAGCTCGTTCATTGGTTCAGTTGAACATAAAGCGTTTGATGGATGTCGGTTGCTATCGTGGAATTCGTCATCGTATAGGTCTTCCTGTTCGTGGTCAGTCAACCAAGAACAATGCTCGTACTCGCAAGGGTAAGAAGAAGACTGTAGCAAATAAGAAGAAAGCAACTAAGTAATTTAGGAGTATTATGGCAAAGAAAACAAGTACAGTTAAGAAAAAGGTTGTCAAGGTCGGTACCAATGGTATGGCATTTGTTCATTCAACCTTTAACAATGTAATCGTAACTATAACCAACGAGGTTGGTGAAGTTATCAGTTGGTCTTCAGCCGGTAAGATGGGTTTCCGCGGTTCGAAGAAGAATACTCCTTATGCAGCACAGACAGCTGCTGCCGATTGCGCAAAGGTCGCTTTCGATATGGGTTTACGTAAGATTAAGGTGTATGTTAAGGGTCCTGGTCAGGGTCGTGAGAGTGCAGTCCGCACAATTCACGGTGCAGGTATCGAAGTAACAGAAATCATTGATGTTACTCCTATGCCACACAATGGCTGCCGCGCTCCTAACCGTCGTCGTGTATAATGCGTCGAAATAACAACTTAATCAAAGAATTTAAATTTTAATACAATGGGAAAGTATATAGGACCAAAAACAAAAATCGCCAGAAGATTTGGCGAGCCTATCTATGGTGGACAGATTTCCGAAAAACGTAATGTTCCGCCAGGTCAGCACGGTGCTGCGCGTAAGCGTAAGAAGGTGTCCGAGTATGGTGCTCAGCTTTCAGAAAAGCAGAAGGCTAAGTATACATACGGATTGCTCGAGAAGCAGTTTGCACGTACTTATGACCATGCATCCCGCATGGGTGGTATCACAGGTGAGAACTTGTTGATTTTACTCGAATGCCGTCTTGATAACGTCGTTTATCGTCTTGGCATCGCTCCAACACGTGCTGCTGCACGCCAGCTTGTATCACATCGTCACATTTGCGTAAACGGAGAGGTAGTAAATATCCCTTCTTACGAGCTTAAGGTTGGTGATGTAGTTTCAGTAAGAGAGAAGTCTAAGAGTCTGGAAGTTATTACAGATTCACTTACTGGTGTAAATCACAGCCGTTATGCATGGCTTGAGTGGGATGGCGCAACGATGAGCGGTAAATTTATTCAGAAACCAGAACGTAGTGAGATTCCTGAGAATATCAAGGAACAGTTCATTGTCGAGTTGTACTCTAAGTAGTAATTAAATAAACAGATATTATGGCAATTTTAGCATTTCAAAAACCTGAAAAGGTTATCATGCTGGACTCTACGGCAACATTCGGACGCTTTGAATTCCGTCCGTTGGAACCGGGTTTTGGTATGACAATCGGTAATGCTCTACGTCGTATACTTCTTTCTTCCTTGGAAGGCTTTGCTATCACTAGTGTCAAAGTTAATGGAGTGAACCATGAGTTCGCTGCTATTCCTGGTGTAAGAGAGGGTATGGTAGACATCATCCTTCAGCTCAAGCAGATTCGTTTTATACGTACTGTCGAGAACCAGGAGACAGAGAATGTCGCAATTCCTGTAGCAGGTGTTTCTGAACTAACTGCCGGCTATATCTCGAACTTCCTTACGTCATTCAAGGTCCTTAATCCTGATTTGGTAATATGCCACCTCGCACCTGGTACGAAGATGCATATGACTATTACAATCGGTAAGGGCCGTGGATATGTTCCTTCGGAAGAAAACTATCGTGAAGATGCCGAACTAGGCGTTCTTCCGATAGATTCAATATTTACTCCAATTAAAAACGTGAAGTATTCCATTGAGAACTACCGTGTGGAGCAAAAAACCGACTATGAGAAGTTGAACATCGAGATTACTACCGATGGATCCATTAAACCAAAGGATGCACTCCGTGAAGCTGCTACTATTCTTATACAGCACTTCCAGTTGTTCTCCGAAGAAAAGATTACAGTTGATAAGAGTGAACCAAGCCAAGTCAGTGTTCTTAACGAGCAGGATTTGCGCATGCGTCAACTTCTAAAGACGAAGCTTTCAGACAAGAGCCTAAGTGTAAGAGCTCTCAACTGCCTCAAGGCCGCTGAAGTTGAAACTATAGGAGACTTGGTAAAGCTCAATCGTCAAGATTTGTTGCGCTTCCGTAATTTTGGACGCAAGTCGCTAACGGAACTTGATGATCTGCTTGAAAGCTATAACCTTTCATTCGGAATGGATGTATCTATATATAAACTTGATAAAGAATAATTATGAGACATAATAAGAATTTCAATCACCTTGGAAGACAGGCAGGACATCGTAAGGCTATGCTTTCTAATATGGCCGCTTCGCTCATTCTTCACAAGCGTATCTCTACGACTCTTGCAAAGGCAAAGGCTGTTCAACAATTCGTTGAGCCTATTGTTACATGCTCAAAGGTAGATTCTACTCATGCACGCCGTGTTGCTTTTTCTTACTTGAAGCAAAAGGAGGCCGTAAAGGAGTTGTTCTCTACAATCCAGCCTAAGATTGTAAATCGTCCGGGTGGTTACACACGTATCCTTAAGACAGGTTTCCGTCTTGGTGATGCTGCTGAAATGTGTATCATTGAATTCGTAGATTTCAATGAAACATATACTTTCGGAAAAGAAACTGCTACAGTAGAAGCTTCTACGGAGACTGCAAAACCTAAGACTCGTCGTTCACGTGCAAGAAAGAATACAAATGTAGAGGCACAAAAAGCAGTCAATAATAGTGCTGCACAGAAAGCATCTGCTAAACCTGCTGCACAGATTGTTGCTAAGAAAACCAATGTAGGTAAGAAGATGTAATCTATACACTTCAAAAAAATTAAGGGACCCAAAAAGGGTCTCTTAATTTTTGAGGCGTGTCGCTACCATTGGCCTCTTCTAGATTCAACCTTAAATTCCGCTAGAAATTAGGGAATACTAATTTCATTGTCTGGATCGATACCAAAAGCCTAGACAGCCTTCCTTTCCTTGCTGGTTAGGCAGTCCGTATACCATTTATCACCAATCTTTACTTTCCGTACGTCTTTCTGTAATCCTATTATGGTCTTGACAGAATATAAAGAGTCGAGTTTGGCACTATCGAGTTTGTTAAGCAAGTTGTAATACCATTGCAGTGCAACAAAGTTTACAAACATCCATCCTTCTTCGGCTTCTTTATCCTGCATATAACTTCTGTCAGCATCGAGATAGTTTTTGAATATGTCTATTTCCTCTTCAATGCAATTTCTTCGTTCGTATGTTTGGCTAACCGAAATTTCAGGTTGAGAAATTGAGTAAAGGCATATTTATGAAAAGAGGGAGTTTGGTTGAAAAGTCATGCTCCCTCTTCTATTGCTCATCGCAATCTGAGGTTGAAAACTATATGCGGGTGTGAAAACTTCTTGTAGACCATATAGAGTTAGGGGCATCTCTGATTTATCCACGCAGACGGATCAATCAGGAACGTAAGCTTTATCATGCCAATACCTGATTACGTTTTGCCATCAGTTCATTAAATTTGAGGTATCGTAAGCAATACCTATATTTGCGTATAAACTTTGCGCATATGCCGGAAATATTCAGATTCTACGGGTTTTCATTTTTCTTTTACAGCCGCGAGCACGAACCAATTCACGTTCACGTCGAAGGCAACGATGGATATGCAGTATATGACTTGGACAATGGTTCATTTGTTTTGCGTGAGAAGCAGAACATTAAATCCAATGACCAGAAGAAAATCGAGGCTGT
>JAGHTK010000133.1 GCA_018065435.1 Candidatus Alistipes equi | reverse complement strand
GCATATATACAAGGTTTAGTGAATGGGAGAAAAACAATGACACGCATGTTTTATAAGATATTGCACATGTCAACTATTGCAAGAGGATTGATTCGTGGAAGAATTGTGTTGCGTATGCTTTTTCCAAGGATGCCGAAGAAGTATATGTATGAGACTGTAAATAATTTGTGTAAACTAAATATATGAAATGTATATCCTTCTGGATTGATGTTAGAATAAATACAAATCCAGGAGGATATTTTTATGGCACGACAAAGAAAACTCACACCCGAAAGGAAGGAATTTATCAACGGACTGCTTGAACACTATCAGCCAAAAGATGCACAAGATGTTCAGGACATGCTTAAGGATCTTTTGGGCGACACTCTTCAGGGAATGCTTGAAGCAGAGATGGATGCAAAGCTCGGTTACTCAAAGTATGACTACAAAGAGAAAGATACTGATGACAGCAGAAACGGTTACAGCAAGAAGACCGTTGTTTCATCCATGGGAGAAATTGATTTGGATATTCCGCGAGACAGAAAGGGCGAATTTGACCCTCAGATTGTTCGAAAGAATCAAACGGATATCTCTAATATCGAAGACCAGGTTTTATCAATGTATGCAAAAGGCATGACCACAAGGGACATATCAGTTCATCTTCAGGATGTTTACGGAGTAAATGCATCGGCAGAAATGATTTCACATATGACAGACCGTATTCTTCCGATTGCAAAGGAATGGCAAAACAGACCTCTTGAAAGAAAATATGCTGTTGTCTTTATGGATGCAGTTCACTTTAACGTAAGAGAAGAAAACAGAACAATCAAAAAAGCTGTTTATGTTGCAATCGGCATTCGACTTAACGGAACAAAAGAAGTTATGGGAATGTGGATAGGAGGCAACGAAAGTGCCAGGTATTGGCTCGGTGTGCTTAATGAAATCAAGAACCGCGGAACAGAAGACATAATGATTGTTTCAGTAGACGGACTGACAGGTTTCGGTGATGCAATAGGAGCTGTTTTCCCAAAAGCAGAGATTCAAAGATGTATTGTGCATCAAGTCCGTTACACAACAAAGTTCGTAAACTACAAGGATTTGAAACCATTCACAAAAGATCTTAAAGCTGTCTATCAGGCTGCAACCGAAGATATTGCTCTAGAGAAACTTGATGAACTGGAAGAAAAATGGGGAAAGAAATATACCGCTTCGGTAGCTTCGTGGAGAAACAATTGGCCGCAGCTTTCCACATTTTTCAAGTATCCGCCAGAAATCAGAAAAATTATCTATACCACCAATTCCATAGAGAATTTCAATCGCGGACTGCGGAAAGTGACTAAGTCAAAAGCAATCTTTCCGAGTGACGACGCTTTGTTCAAAAGCATATATCTTGCAATGATGGATATCACGAAAAAATGGACCGGTTCCGGCTGGAACTGGGGCCAAACGCTCGACCAATTCATAATCTATTTCGGAGACCGAATAACACAAGACGACCTCGTATAACCCAAAGAAAAAAAGAACAGCAGGCTGCCTGTTGACAGCCTGCCTAACCATGTGCAAAAATGATTGCACAGTGTGAACCTTTAAAAATTCATAAACCCGATTAAGATGTTCAGCATCAACCCAAGGGGTTTACACAAAATATTTTACACTCTCTTTGAAATTGCTTTTGTCAAAACGGATTTTGTTGCTACAAATTGGTAATGATCTCCCCAATTAGCAACTTTGTGTGCAATCCATTTTGGAACGCCAAGTTTTAAAAGTCCCCATTCCCTTTTAGGGGCTACTTTCCACTGTTTCCAAATTAT
>JAGHTK010000150.1 GCA_018065435.1 Candidatus Alistipes equi | reverse complement strand
AATCCTTCTCAACAGTCTTGATTTGCGTAACCACACACGGACCAGCCTCAATTACAGTGCATGGTATATTTTTACCCTCGGCACTGTACACGGAAGTCATTCCGATTTTCTTTCCAATTAGTCCTGACATTTTTGTCTAATTACGTTTGTTAATAAAAGTGATTTATACCTATATATAATAGATTCATATTATATGGTGGAATTCATCCATGATTTCCACCTTTTCAAGTCTTAGCACTTGATCTCAACTTCAACACCTGAAGGCAACTCGAGCTTCATAAGAGCATCGATTGTCTTTGGAGTGGAAGAGTAGATGTCAATGATACGCTTGAAAGTGCAGAGCTGGAACTGCTCACGTGCTTTCTTGTTAACGAAAGTCGAACGGTTCACAGTGTAAATCTGCTTGTGTGTAGGAAGCGGCACAGGACCACTTACCATTGCATCAGTACTGCGAACTGTCTTGACGATCTTTTCAGCTGACTTATCTACCAGATTGTGATCGAAAGACTTGAGTTTAATTCTGATTTTCTGATCCATATTGATAATTTTTATTCTAATTCTTTACGTTTACCTGACTTTTCGATAATCTCACTAGCTATGTTTGCAGGTACCTGCTCAAAGTGTGAGAACTCCATTGAAGAGGTGGCGCGACCTGAAGAAATGGTACGCAAAACAGTAACATATCCGAACATTTCCGAAAGTGGAACCTTAGCCTTAACAACGCGAGCTGTTCCCTTTGATTCCATGCCCTGAATCTGACCACGACGCTTATTCAAATCACCGATAATGTCTCCCATGTTCTCCTCTGGTGTAACAACCTCAACGAGCATAATAGGTTCCATGATGACTGAACCGGCCTTAGGCGCTGCCTGACGGAAACCATTGCGTGCACAGATTTCAAATGAAAGCTGATCGGAATCGACTGGATGGAAAGAACCATCCTTCAATGTTACCTTCATTGAATCGATTGTATAACCTGCAAGGGCACCATTTGCCATAGCTGCCTGGAAGCCCTTCTGTACAGCAGGAATGAATTCCTTAGGAACGTTACCGCCCTTAACCTCATCAACAAACAAAAGACCTGGTTTGATTTCACCATCCGCAAAATCAGCTGCAGTAACAGGACCGATTTCGAATATGATGTCCGCAAACTTACCACGTCCACCAGTCTGCTTCTTGAATACTTCACGATGCTGTACGGTGGTAGTAAGTGCTTCCTTGTAGTTAACCTGAGGTGCACCTTGGTTGATTTCAACACCAAACTCACGACGAAGACGGTCAATGATGATATCAAGGTGAAGCTCACCCATACCCGATATGATTGTCTGTCCGCTATCCTCATCCGTCTTTACGGTAAATGTTGGATCCTCTTCTGCAAGTTTTGCAAGTGCAATACCAAGTTTGTCAAGATCCTTCTGGGTCTTAGGCTCAACCGCTAGTCCGATAACAGGCTCTGGGAATGTCATCTGCTCAAGAATGATAGGAGCATCCTCCGAGCAAAGAGTATCACCCGTATGTATCTCCTTGAAACCAACTGCAGCGCAGATATCACCAGCCGTTACAGTTTCCATCGGATTCTGCTTGTTAGCATGCATCTGATAGATTCGGCTGATACGCTCACGCTTGCCGCTTCTTGTATTGAGGACATATGAACCAGCATCCAGCTTACCGGAATATACTCTAATGAAAGCAAGACGACCTACGAAAGGATCGGTTGCAATCTTAAATGCAAGACCGCAGAAAGGTTCTGTTTCATCTGATTTGCGCTCAACCATCTCGTCCGTTCTAGGATTTGTACCTGTAATTGCAGGAACATCCAGTGGAGAAGGCAAGAACGCCATAATAGAATCAAGAAGTTTCTGTACACCCTTATTGTGGAAAGATGATCCGCAAAGCATTGGAACAAGCTTCATGCCAATAGTGGATATACGGATAGCTGCTATGATTTCTTCTGGTGTGATTGAATCAGGATCTTCGAAGAATTTCTCCATAAGAGCTTCATCCGAAGAGGCAACCTCTTCAATAAGCTTAGCCCTCCATTCCGCAGCCTCCTCTTTCATCGAAGCAGGAATCTCACGGATTTCGAAGTTATCTCTGTCTTTCTTGTTGTCGTTATAATAAATCGCATTATTATAAATAAGGTCAACAAGACCCTCAAACTTGTCCTCTGCGCCAATTGGAAGAACGACCGGAAGAGCCGTTGCACCGAAGTGCTCCTTGATTTGTGCGCATACTCCAAGGAAATCTGCACCCGTACGGTCCATCTTGTTTACATAACCTATACGTGGTACATTGTACTTATCAGCCTGACGCCATACAGTTTCGGACTGTGGTTCAACACCACCAACAGCGCAGAAAGTTGCAACTGCACCATCCAAAACTCTCAAAGAACGTTCAACCTCAACTGTAAAATCGACGTGTCCTGGGGTATCAATCAGGTTTATCTGATAGAGTTGATCCTTGTAATGCCAGAATGCTGTTGTAGCAGCAGAAGTAATTGTGATACCACGTTCCTGCTCCTGAACCATCCAGTCCATGGTTGCAGCACCTTCGTGGACCTCACCAATTTTATGAGTCTTTCCGGTATAAAAGAGAATACGTTCCGATGTGGTAGTCTTACCAGCATCGATGTGTGCCATAATACCAATATTTCTGGTAAAGTGTAAATCTCTCGTTGACATTTTTATTCTCCTATACCTTAAAATCTGAAGTGTGCAAACGCCTTGTTTGCCTCAGCCATACGGTGCATTTCCTCCTTACGCTTGTAAGCTGCTCCCTGCTGATTAAAGGCATCTACTATCTCGCCAGCTAACTTTTCAGCCATTGACTTGCCCGAACGTTTGCGCGAATACAAAACAAGGTTTTTCATCGAAATGGAAACTTTGCGCTCTGGACGGACCTCCACTGGTACTTGGAATGTCGCTCCACCGATACGCTTAGATTTTACTTCGACTTGTGGAGTGATATTCTCAAGGGCTTGTTTCCAAACCTCAATTGGAGTCTTATCAGCATCCTTCATCTTCTTGCCTACTATCTCTAAAGAGTCGTAAAAAATTGTGTAGGCAATACTCTTCTTTCCATCTAACATCAAGTTGTTGACGAAACGTGTTACCTCAACATCGTTGAACTTTGGATCTGGAAGTAGAGTGTGCTTCTTTGGCTTAGCTTTTCTCATTTTTCTTCTTGTTAAAAATCAATTACTATTTCTTTCCGGCCTTTGGACGTTTTGCTCCGTACTTTGAACGGCGCTGACGACGGCCATCCACACCCACTGAATCGAGTGCGCCACGAACTAAATGATAACGTACACCTGGAAGGTCCTTTACACGGCCTCCACGGACAAGTACGATAGAGTGTTCCTGCAAATTATGGCCTTCTCCTGGGATATAGGCGTTGACCTCTTTGCCGTTGGTCAATCTTACACGCGCCACCTTACGCATAGCCGAGTTAGGCTTTTTAGGCGTCGTCGTGTAAACACGTGTACAAACGCCTCTGCGCTGTGGGCAAGCAGACAGGGCCGGAGATTTCGATGCACTCTCAATCTGAGTACGGCCGCTTCTAACTAACTGTTGAATTGTTGGCATTTTACTTTTTAAAACCTTTAATTTGTTAATACTTGTGGCATTAGCCACGTTTCCATTTCGTTTGTGCTTTTGTAAGCGCGCAAATATACAAAAAATTCTTCACATACAATATATATGGGCAATTATATCCCTGTTTTTCTGCTGTTTTTTGTGCATTTAGGGCTGTTTTCACCCTCTATATAATTCTATTTTTCTATCGTTTTTGTAATACGATTGATAATTTCTATCATATACAACACATCTTGCTCAAATTCAACGTGTAAAAACGCAATGATTCTTATCGGGCATAATTATCATTTAACGATAATTTTTTCGATACTTATATTTATCGTTTAACAATATTTTTGAAATAGATTTTCTTATCGTATTTCGATAAATAATAAGGCTGCTCAAATAAGGTTTCAAATACTCTTTTCAAAAGAAAACGTGCACATGAAAAGGGACTTTCTAATGATGATAACTTTGAAATGCAGACTCACTCAACGACACGTCATATAAACAGTTACAAATCTAAAAATACATTGATTTTTAACGGGTTACAATCTTCCCAACGCATTTGAAAGGTGTATTAAAATCGTTACACTATAGCTTCTATCAGCGTGCGTCCGTTGAGCTGCACTGGTGGCAGCAAGCCTGGCTGCTTGTCCTTGTTGAAGCAGAAGGACAGAAGGTAGCCTGTCTGCAGGTTGAAGTGCTCGAGATAGCCCGTGAGTTGTTCCTCGCCTCGTTCGTTGTAGGCATTGCCTCGCCATATCTTCATCTCGATGACATACTCATGGTTGTTGTAATTGATGATGAGGTCGGTGCGTGTTTCATCGCGTGTCTCAGCTTCTACATAGTAGTAACCGACGCCATTGATGATTGGGCGTATGTAGAGTTGAAACTGTTTTCTGCCATGTTTCTCCACGAACTTGGTGTCCATCGTCCCATCGGTGGTACGGAAGATTTCGTTGAAGTGCTCGGAGAACTTCTGTAAGAGCAATGGCATGTCCAGTCCGTCGCCTTTAATGAACTGGGGTTTCTCTATGGATCCTGCGGAGTAAATCTCCGATTCGTGTTCCTCTGCCATGAAATATTCGTAGATTCGTGTTTCCATTATTCGGCAAGCGATTGCGAACGAACCATTGTGAGCATTTATGATGTTGAACTGTTCTGCCAGTTGGAATGCCTGATTGTCGGGATTGTATTTGCGGGATTCTCCGGAAAAGAGATGCTCTTTGAGCAAGGTTTTCAAGTCGGGGAACTGCTCAATCTTCTTGATTATGTCGTCAAAAAGCGTGTTGCGCTCGTTGAGAATGGCTTTCACGGCATTCAGAAGTCCCTCATGGCTCCAGTCGTTCTGCCCGTCCATCAACTGGCAAAGACGAGAGACAAGGAAGGGATAGCCGCCAGTATATTCACGAACCCATGATGCAACCGCCTCTGTATTCATACTTACATGATGGTCGGTCTCATAGTCGTCAAGCATTCCCTTGATACCATCGGCAGAAAGGCTCATGTCAACATCGAAAGGTACTGCAATGTTCCAAGGGGAGTTATACTGATGCTGTTCCTCAGGTCGCATCTTCAGCTTGAGGTTCTTGATGTCATAGACACCAGCGAGGATGACCGACTGGAAAGTTGGCAGATTTGTTCGATTGAGATACATTTTCCTCAGCACTCCAAGGAAAAGCAGAAATGGCTCGTAATTGCTTGCCTGGTCAACCTCGTCTATTAGAATTACAATCTGTTTGCTATTCGCTTTACATAGATTTGGGATGGTGTAGGCAAAATCCAACTCTGCTATACTGTCCTTGCCGTCAACTGCCTTTTCGAGTATCTGAAACGCCGCATCATCCAATGATGTCAGTCCAAGCCTTGCATTAAAAAGCAATGACTTCAGGAAATAGGCTGAGGTGATTGGGAGACTTGCAAATGATTCCTGTGACGCTCCTTCGAAACTGAGTTTGAAAATGGTATATTCCGAAGCCAGCGACATAGCCAGCGCCTCCAATGTCGTAGTCTTGCCATACTGTCTGCCTCGGTTGATGCAGAAATAGTCACCATTGGCTATCATCTTGCGGATGATTTCCAGACGCTCGGTGATGTCCACCATGTAGTGCTCATTGGGGCGGCATGTGCCCGCCGTATTGAATTTCTTCATGATTTCCGTTGCGAAAAGCGTATAATTTGCTTTTAAAAATACGAAAATATTCTCAAATATCTGCAAAAACTCCTCTAAATCGATTCGTTTTTATGAAATTTTATCATTTTTTCATTAAACAAGTGATTTTCTTCGCACGACAAACCAAAACATCGGCACATACATTTGACATTAGCCCACCTTACATATTGCAGTATTTTAAACCGCATGTCGAGACATTTTTGCCGAGTAACAAAGACAACCATTATCACCCCGAGTAACAAATAAGCCCCCAGATTTCGCATTGCTTCCCAAATGTTCCAATAAGTGCCCTATTTTGTTGCGTATTTGTTGCTTATAATTCTTCTATCAATATTTCACACAATGACACTCAATACTATAGATACATTTACAATGTTTGATTTATAATGTAAACAATGTTATACATCTTCCCCAGATTCGAACTTATATTTCTTCTTGCAAGAGCAATTATTTTGTAGTACTTCAACATCGTGGATATTTCCTGGAAAATCGACAAGAATAATCGTTTTGCGTTTCAGCTACTAAGTGAGCTTAAAATTCTAATCAGCAAAAAACTGCAAAAAAGAGTCACCTGATAATTCGAAGAACCCGAAAAAAAAGGTTTACATCCCATATATGCCAAAGTGAAAATATCACTCTTTTTACGATAATCAAGCGTACAAAGAAACTGTGCTCGTTATTATTTCATACCTCACAAAATAATTTTCGACAACATATTGCGAACAATGAATTTTGACTTGTAAAAAGAGTCGCATTTTGTTAAATTTGCGAGATACTACGCGCGCATGCGCATTAAACAGCAAGAAAAAATGGAATATAATTTTAAGGAGATTGAATCCCGCTGGCAGAAGAAGTGGAAAGAAGATGAAACTTACAGAGTTAATATCGACAAAAAGAAGCCGAAATTCTATGTTCTGGACATGTTCCCATATCCATCTGGAGCAGGATTACATGTCGGCCATCCTCTGGGATATATTGCATCAGACATCTATTCACGCTTTAAGAGGCTACACGGTTTCAATGTTCTGCATCCAATGGGTTACGATTCGTTCGGTCTTCCGGCTGAACAGTATGCCATTCAAACAGGACAACACCCTGCAAAAACAACAGAACAGAATATAAATCACTATAGAGAGCAACTTGACAAGATAGGATTTTGCTATGATTGGTCAAGAGAGGTAAGAACCTGTGATCCAAAATACTACAAATGGACACAGTGGGCTTTCCTTAAAATGTTCGCCTCGTATTACGACAACCAGAAGAATTGCGCACGTCCAATTGATGAACTTGTTGCACATTTCAAAGAAAAAGGAACTAATGGAGTGGATGCAGCATGTACAACTCAGATGAACTTTACGGCTGAGCAATGGAATTCCTTTTCCAAGGAGCGTCAGGAAAAGATTCTGCATAACTACAGATTGGCATTCAAAGCAGACACGATGGTTAACTGGTGCCCGAAATTGGGAACAGTCCTTGCCAATGACGAAGTAAAAGACGGACTCTCAGTAAGAGGAGGCTTCCCTGTTGAACAGAAAAGAATGAAGCAGTGGTTATTAAGAGTAACGGCCTATGCACAACGTATGCTTGATGGACTTGAGCAGCTGCAATGGAGCGAATCTCTTAAGGAAATTCAAAGAAACTGGATAGGGCGTTCCGTAGGAGCACAAGTTTTCTTCGATGTCGAAATGGCAGACCATTCCACGCGTAAACTTGAAATATTTACAACAAGACCTGATACAATTTTCGGTGTAACGTTCATGGTTATTGCCCCTGAACACAAATGGATACATGAACTGACGACCAACGAGCAAAGAGAAGAAGTTGAAAAATACATAGAGCAGACTAAAAAACGTTCCGAAAGGGAACGCCTCTCGGAAACGAAACGAGTAAGCGGAGTATTCACCGGAGCTTATGCTACCAACCCTTTTACCGGAAAGAAGATTCCAGTATATGCGTCAGACTATGTCCTTATAGGATACGGCACTGGAGCAATTATGGCCGTACCTGCTCACGACTCTAGAGATTATGCCTTTGCACGACACTTCTCCCTGGAAATCGTTCCTGTTGTTGAAGGAGGAAATCTGGAAGAGAGTTCGTATGATGCAAAGGAAGGAAAGATGATCAATTCTGGATTTCTGACAGGGAAGGATGTCCAGCAAGCCATCAAAGAGATGTTTGCCGAAGTGGAACGCAGAGGATTGGGAAAACAACTGGTAAATTATCGTCTGCGTGATGCTATCTTCTCCAGACAAAGATACTGGGGAGAGCCATTCCCTATAAGATACGATGGTGAAATTGCAGTTCCAATGGATGAAAAGAATCTTCCGCTCGAACTTCCGGAAGTGTCCGAGTTTAAGCCTACTCAAAATGGAGAACCTCCGTTAGCAAGAGTTGAGGGCTGGAAATATGAAACTTCCACCATGCCAGGTTTCGCAGGTTCATCGGCATACTTCCTTCGTTACATGGATCCATCCAACGAAGATTGCCTTGTTGGAAAAGAGGCAAACCAATATTGGAGAAACGTCGACCTGTACATAGGAGGTATTGAACATGCTACCGGCCATTTGATGTATTCACGCTTTTGGAACATGTTCCTCTATGATTTGGGTTACGTATGCGAAAATGAGCCTTTTAGAAAATTAGTGAACCAAGGAATGATACAGGGCCGTTCGAATTTCGTCTACAGAGTCGTCGGAACAAACAAGTTCGTATCACTAGGCCTTAAGTCCCAGTACGAAACGCAGGAAATCCATGTTGATGTGAATATTGTCAAAAACGATATACTCAACACAGAGGCTTTTCGCAAATGGAGACCTGAGTTTGAAAACGCAGAATTCATTCTTGAAAACGGCCAGTACATATGCGGATGGGCTATAGAGAAGATGTCTAAGAGCATGTATAACGTAGTGAATCCAGACTATATCGTCAACGAATATGGTGCCGATACACTGAGAATGTACGAGATGTTCTTAGGTCCTCTTGAGCAGTCCAAGCCATGGGACACGAATGGTATTGATGGCGTACACAAATTTATCCGCCGTTTTTGGAGACTCTTCTATGGCAAAACCGGAGAGTGGGCCGTAAACGATGAACGGGCAACCGATGCCGAACTAAAAATTCTTCACAAAACGATTAAGAAGGTTGGTGAAGACATCGAAAACTTCTCCTTCAACACATCCGTTGCGGCATTCATGATATGTATAAACACCCTGGGAGAATGTCACAAGAGAGAAATTCTGGAACCTCTTTGCATTATCCTATCGCCTTACATCCCGCACGTGTGCGAGGAAGTATGGCATGCTATGGGCCACGAAGATTCAATCTGCGATGCGAAGTTCCCACTCTACAATGAAAAGTACTTGCAGGAAGACTCTTTTGAATATCCTGTGATGGTAAACGGAAAACTCCGCTTCAAGCAGACTTATCCGCTCAATGCATCAGTAAAAGATATTGAACAAGACATTGTTCTAAAGCCTGAGGCACAGAGATGGTTGGAAGGGGCGGCTCCGAAAAAAATTATAATAGTTCCTAAGAAAATCATTAATATCGTTAAATAGATGAGACGAGCAATAATACTTTTGGCCACGATGGCCTTTGCGATGCTATCTGCCCAAACGCACAAACATCTTGAGAATTTCGGAGAAGATGAAAGCCTTGTAATATGGGATAATTCGACTGCTCCCGTATCCAATGAGCAAACCAAGGATGAAAAGTTGAAAAAAACCAAATTCTACTACACGTCTGAATTGGAGTTGTACGTATTCAAGCCTGAAAAACCGAATGGACAGAGCGTCGTGTTTTTCCCAGGAGGAAGTTATCGTAGCGTAAACTTCGGCGCATTGTTGCCAAACTTTCTCAAGAAGAACGGCATTACAACCATTATTGTAAAATACCGTCTACCTAATGGTGGACACTATGTTGCAACCATTGAAGATGCAAAGAAAGCACTTCGCACAGTAAGGGAAAAAGCCGGAGAGTGGGGAATTGATCCAAAGAAGGTTTTCGTCAGCGGAAGTTCCGCCGGCGGTCACCTTGCTTCGTGGCTTTCAAATTCTGTTCCAGGAGAGGAACCCGTAGGTGCCATTCTATTCTATCCAGCATGTATGAGAACGGCATGGTTTGTAACAGAAATTGGAGCACGCTCCATGATGGGCAATGACATCTATCTTACGGAGGCTGAAACGCTTAACACACCAGCCATGGTTACTCACAACACCCCTCCAACACTAATTCTTGCAAGCGATGATGATACTCTTGTTCCAACTGCAAGTCCTATAGCATACTACGAAGCATTGAAAGCAAATGGTGTAAAGGCATCTTTGCACATCTATCCTTCGGGAGGTCACGGTTGGAGTGGAAAAAAAGATTTTAAGTACATCGCATGGTGGCAAGAAGCCGTCTTGGATTGGTTGAATACATTTAACGCGAAATAGTATGAAAAAGTTAACATTACTCTTACTTGCTCTTACACTTTCACTGGTAGCATGGGCAAACAAGACTATCGTATACAAATGTAATGCCGACTATTCGGTAAAGATTTGGGACAACACGACTGCTCCGCATTCAAACGAGGAAAAAAAGAATGAATCCCAAGATAAAAACGATAAAATTTGGCATACATCCGAGTGCGTCATCTACATTTACAAGGCAAAAGGAACACCAACAGGTCAGGGTGTTGTGATACTGCCCGGAGGTGGCTACCGCAACTTGAACATCAAAGGTCCGGCAGCGTTCGGTGAATACCTGCAAAGCATAGGCATTACCGTAGCTTTGGTAAAGTATCGTCTTCCAAATTATGGGCACAAGGAAGTACCTCTAGAGGATGCTGAAGCTGCTATAAAATATCTTAGAGACCATGCCGAAGAGTTGAACATCGATCCTGAAAAGGTAGGCGTTTGCGGAAGTTCGGCCGGTGGAAACCTTGCAGCCTACGTCAGCAATTTTGCAAAAGTAGAAACAAAACCAAATTTCAGCATTTTGTTTTACCCGGTAATATCGGGTGAAGTGGGGCTTCTGCATGCTGGAACAATCCTGCAACTTCTTGGTCGCAATTTGACACCAACTCTACTTCACAAATATAGTCTTGAAAACTGCGTTGATAATACCTCACCACCAACGCTCATCCTTCTTAGTGATGATGATACGACAGTACATCCAGAAAATTCACTTGCATATTACAAAGCACTCAAACAAAACGGAGTCAAGGCTTCGATGCATATCTATCCATCAGGAGGTCATGCCTGGATAGGAAACAAGAAATTTAAGTATGACAAAGAATATAAAGCCGCTGTAAAGGACTGGCTTTCGAAATTATAATTACATGGAAGAAAACACGATTTTGAATCGCCTTGACGGGCTGAAAATCAAATATGAGGAACTGGGAGGAAAGCTCACAGACCCGGAAATTATTGCCGATGTCAAGACATTCATCGAGCTAAACAAGGAGTACAAGGAACTTGAGCCTATAATAGAAACCAGTGAACGTTACAGAAAGGCCCTAAAGGATTTGCAGGATGCAAAAGATATTCTTGCAACGGAAAAAGATGAAGAGTTTCGAGAAATGGCCAGATTGGAAGTCTCTGAACTGGAACCACTGACTGAAAAGATGGAGGAAGAGATAAAACTTCTTCTGATACCTAAGGATCCGCAGGATGGTAAGAATGCCGTCTTGGAAATCAGAGGTGGAACTGGCGGTGACGAAGCGGCTTTGTTCGCTGGAGACCTTTTCCGTATGTATACAAAGTACCTTGACCAAAAAGGATGGAAGTACGAAGTAACATCCTTCTCGGAAGGTGCAGTGGGCGGATACAAGGAAGTGATTATGAAAGTTACGGGACAAAGTGTATATGGTACTTTGAAATACGAGTCCGGAGTACATCGTGTTCAGCGCGTTCCTGTGACAGAAACACAAGGTAGAGTACACACCTCAGCAGCATCCGTTGCTGTGCTTCCTGAAGCCGATGAATTTGATGTGGAAGTTTCTTGGAACGACATTAGAAAAGATATCTTCTGTGCATCTGGTCCTGGAGGTCAGTCCGTCAACACAACCTATTCGGCTATACGTCTAACACACATTCCTACTGGAATTGTCGTACAGTGCCAGGATCAAAAGTCTCAGATTAAGAATACGGAAAAGGCCTATGAGGAACTCCGTACTAGAATCTTCAATCTGGAATATCAGAAATACCTTGATGAGATTGCATCGAAAAGAAAGACTTTGGTGTCGACTGGTGACCGAAGTGCAAAAATCCGCACCTACAATTATCCACAAGGACGTATCACCGATCATAGAATCAACTATACGATATACAACCTTGCAGCATTCATGGATGGTGACATACAAGATTGCATCGATCATCTAATTGTTGCCGAAAATGCAGAACGACTCAAAGAATCCGAGCTGTAAATGATTCGAATACTGGCATACATACTTTTGATTCTTGCACAGGTGTACGAAGCGTCGGCCGAAAGCCAAAAAGGTACATCGCTCTACATAGTCAATGGTGTTGTAATGAACAATGTCCAATCTATTCCAGAAGATAATATCGAAAAGGTAGAAATGCTGGAGGCGTCCGAAGAAAACATCGCAAAATATGGTGAAAAGGCCAATAACGGAGTTATAATCATAACTTTGAAGTACGACAAAGAAGCCCGTTTTTTGGATGCTGATTCACTGGAGGACTTTATCTATGAAAACATAAAATGGGATTCAAGGCTTCCAGTTGCAAAGTTTTCCATGCGTTACACCATTCTGCCAGGAGGAAAATTCGTTGCGGGAAAAATTCTCGAAAACACAGATCGACGTCTGCAACCAAGAATCATGCAGTTGTTAAAACGTAAAACAAAATGGCAGGCTGCTACGAAACAGGGGCAAGAGGTTGAAAGTGACTATGTACTCAACATTCAGGTGCCTAGAGGTAAAAAGATGCCAAAAGAACCATATATCGTTGTTTTGTAAATGGAGAAGAAGTACTATACCCTATCTAATCTGTTGGGATATCTGCGTCTCGCTGTTCAGAATACATTTCCCGACAACTACTGGGTATGTGCCGAAATATCCAAAATAGGTTCCAATTCAAGTGGGCACTACTATGTGGAACTTGTTGAAAGAGACCAAAATGGAGGTGTTGGAGCGCCTAAGGCTCAGATAAAGGGAACAATATGGAGAAATCGGGCCAGTCTGATAATTGGGAACTTTCTAAAAGTAACAGGCCGTTCGCTAGAAAACGGAATCAAAATTCTTGCTCAGGTTCAGGTCTCATTTAGCGAGGTCTACGGAGTTTCACTAAACATTCTGGATATTGACCCTACGTATACCCTTGGAGATATTGCAAGGCAACGAGAAGAGACAATTGCAAAGTTGCATGAAATCGGTATTTGGGATAAAAACAGAGAGATCCCGCTACCGACTGTTCCTCAGAACATTGCTGTCGTTTCTTCACCAACAGCTGCCGGATATCAAGACTTTATGAACGAAATAGAACATAGTCCGTTTGATATCCGTGTAACACTTTTTGAAGCACTGATGCAAGGACAAGGAGCGGAACAAAGCATTCTTTCGGCTCTTTCCAGTATCAGGCAAAGTAACGGCACATTCGATCTTGCCGTTATAATCCGAGGAGGCGGAAGTACAACGGATCTTGGTTGTTTTGATTCATTCGAACTTTCGAAAGAGGTAGCCACATATCCGCTTCCTGTACTAACGGGAATCGGACATGAAAGAGATCAAAGTATTGTTGACATGGTGGCAGGCATACGTATGAAAACTCCTACAGCCGCAGCTCAATGGATTGTAGGCAAGTGTAATGAGATGCTTCAGCGAATTACTGACATCTCCTCGGCACTACGAAAAAACGTAGAGCATTTACAGACCACTGTTGAAATGCAGATACGAAACATAAGTCAGAAGTTGTGTGCTTCAACCTCCTTGATGTTTCAAAAGGCCAAAAGTAAAGTTACGGAAAGTAGAATAAAGCTTGGCCACAATGCTGAAAAATTCTACATAAACCAGATGCACGCCATAGAGCAAAGAAAAAAAGAACTCGAAAGCCGTGCTCGCAATACCATCGCAAAAGCTCAAAGCGAGCTGAAAACAAAACAGGCGCTGACGGAAACATACTCTTTAGAACATGTTTTTAAGATGGGATATGCACTAGCTCAAAAACAAGGCCGTGCAATACGTCACGTAGGTGAAGTTCAGCTGGACGATATTATTACAATACACGTTATAGACGGAGAAATTGACTCAAGAATTGTTGAAATCAAAAAAAAGATACGAACAAATGGATGAGAAGGATTTGACATACAAGGATGCAATGGAAGAAATTGACAATATCCTTGAAAGCCTTGAAAGCGAAACACCAGATATAGACAACGTCGCTAACAAGGTATCACGTGCTTCTGAGCTTTTGGAATTATGCCGTAAGAAGCTTCTCAAAGCAGAGGAGGATATAGAAAAAATACTTGCCCAAAAATAAATGGTACTTGGAAGGTTCATACGATTTTGCCTTAATGCATTTCCACGTCCCGTGCTACAACGCATAGCCTCCTGGAGCGTCCCGCTTCTTGGGCTTGTGTATTATGGTCACAAAAAGAGGTGTCCCATATGCGGCAAGGAGGTAAAAAAATTCCTGCCATATGGTTATGAAGTTTCTCGCGAAGATGCCCTTTGTCCTAGATGCCTCGCTTTGGAAAGACATCGTATGTTGTGGCTCTACATCGAGCGCATGCATACACTTGAAAAGTGTCCCGTGTTATTGCATATGGCGCCAGAAGTTTCACTAAAAAGACGTATTGAACATATATATAAAGACTGTCCCAAAAATTATATAACAGCTGATTTAGAGTCTCCGCTAGCTGAACTGCATTTTGACATCTGCAAAATTCCTCTTCAGACAAAAAGCATCGAATGCTTTATATGTAACCATCTGCTGGAACACGTTGAGGATGATTTGAAGGCACTTCAAGAGCTTTATCGCATTCTTAAGCCTGGTGGATGGGGACTAATGCTTTCGCCTGTAGATACAAACCGTGAAACAACCTTTGAGGACTCTTCGATTACAGACAGACATGAACGAGCGAAAATATTTGGGCAGTATGACCATTTAAGAATATATGGCAGGGATTTTCCCCAAAGGCTTTCCAGTCAAGGATTCAAAGTCAGAGAAGTTCGGCCACAGGATTTTCTTTCTGCTACAGAAATCAATCTTTACTCTGTACGCCACGAAGAATCCATTTACATTTTAGAAAAAAAATGATTGAAGAAAAAAACATATTAGATGAATACGGATGGTTTTTCACTTTCATAAAGGAGAACTATTCCGAAAAGACTTTGCACGACACGCTAAAGGCCGCTGTCACTTCTGGTAACATTCTTAAAAATGAAAAACGCTATAATGGTAAGCCTATGCTTGAACATGGCATGGCTGTTGCCATGATTGTTGGACGGGAGATAGGACTAGGACGCAATTCAATGGTATCTGCCATTTTACATGATGCTTTGCGGGTGACTATTAATACTATTGGAACGGAACGGATTTCTGAGGAACTTGGAAAAATACGTGCACAGTTCGGCGAGGAAGTTGCCGGAATACTTACAGGTCTAAGCAATATCTCGGAACTGAAGCTAAATATGGAACCTTCCCAGGCTGAATCCTTTCGCGAAATAATTGTGTCGTATTCCGAAGATCCACGTGTGATTCTTATCAAACTAGCAGACAGACTAGAAGTGATGCGTTCTATTACCATTTTCCCAAAGGAGAAACGTATCCGCAAAAGTTGGGAAAGCATGAATCTCTATGCGCAGATTGCACACAAACTCGGACTTTACAATATAAAGAGCGAACTGGAAGATTTGTCACTAAGCCAACTGGAGCCCAAATCATACAACGAAATAAAAAGCAAACTTGCCGCTTCAGAAAAAGAACGTCAGCAGTTTATTGAGAAATTTGTTGAACCAATCGAAGAAGGTCTACAAAAAGCTGGTATAAAATATCATCTCAAAAGTAGAACAAAGTCCATTTTCTCCATCTGGAATAAAATGCGCAAGCAGAACGTTCCGTTTGAAGGCGTATATGACATATTTGCAATAAGGCTTATACTTGATTGTAGTCCGGAACAGGAAAAGCTACAGTGTTGGACTGTATATTCCATCGTAAGTGATATATATACCCCTAACACCGAACGAATGCGCGACTGGATAACCATTCCAAAATCCAACGGATATGAGTCCCTGCACACAACCGTATCGGCTGGAAATGGCAAATGGGTGGAAATTCAAATCAGGACCGAAAGGATGGACAGTATAGCCGAGCTGGGTATTGCTGCACATTGGAGATATAAGGGTGTCAAAAATGGTTCAAAGACAAGCGACATGTGGCTTTCGAAGCTTCGTGAGTTGATGAGTGAAACAACGAGCGACATTGCTGAACGTTTCGATGCCGGATACATGATGAAAGAAATCTTTGCCTTTACACCCAATGGTGATATCCGCAAACTACCAGAAGGAGCAACAATCCTAGATTTCGCCTTTGACATCCATTCAACACTGGGATGCAGTTGTACAGGCGGAAAGGCGAACGGAAAGGCTGTTCCAATAAGGGAACCCATACATAATGGTGATATAATTGAAATTATCACAAACAAGAACCAGACACCAAGAGCTGACTGGCTCAACTATGTCGTTACTTCAAAGGCAAAGAACAAAATCAAGGCATTTCTAAGAGAAGAACAGGCAAAAAATGCAAGAGAGGGTCGGGAAGAACTAGAAAGAAAACTGAAGAGTTGGAAGATGGCAAAGACCATCGACGAAGTCGTTGCGTATTTGTGCAAATTCTACAAACAGAAATCAGGTATAGCCTTATATGAAATGATTGCTGTCGGAAGATTAGATATCCTTTCAATTAGGGATGTACTACAAAGATGGATTTCTGGAGAGGCTGATCAGGAACGCAGGGCTGCCGAGGCCGAGGCCGAAAGAAAGCGCAGCAATATCATGCCTGAGCAGTCAAACGACGCGCTTATCATAGACGAAGGTTTGGACAATATCGTATATAAACTTGCAAAATGCTGCAATCCAATCAAGGGTGATGACATCTTTGGTTTTGTGACAATCGCCCAGGGCATCACCATACATCGTATGGATTGTCCTAATGCAAAACGTATGAAGATGCTATACCCATATCGCGTTATGGCTGCTAGATGGAGGAGTAATTCAACTGGTTCTTTTAGAATTAATCTAAGATTCATAGCCATTGACGCTGCAGGTATAGCGGCCTCAATAACAGACACCGTAAGCCGCGATATGAAACTCAATATGAAGGGATTGAACATATCCTCTAGAGCAGATGGCACAATCGAAGGTCTTATCAGTGTTGAGGTTCCTTCCACGGCTGTCGTTGACACACTTATTTATGCGCTGCTTAGAATCAAAGGCGTACAGAAGGCATACCGCGTAAACAACAAATCAAACGAAACGAATTAATCAAACATTTTCCCATATGAAACGTTTTTATATCCTTATTTTGATGTTATGCATATATTGTGCATCATCGGCACAGTCAACCTTCCAATCAAATCTGAAGGCTCAAGCCCAAAAGGGCGCCAATATTTATGGCGTTGTCGAAAGTAATGGTCAACCAATGGCTGGCGTTGCCGTATCAGACGGAGTTGAAATTGTTCTAACGAACAAAAAAGGATGCTATAACATCAAAAGCGACAAGAAACACGGATATGTGTTTGTTATACTTCCTTCCTGTTACGAAGCTCCTATAACGGATGGTGATGTTGTCCCAGCATTTTGGGCAAACCTTAACAAAGATACGGCAGAGGCTGAAAGACACGATTTCCAACTTTCCTACAAGGACAACCGCAAACATGCAATGATTGCAGTTACAGACATTCATCTTGCAAATATGTATCACGACCAAAAGCAGTTTCATGAAAACTTTATGCCACGTTTGAAAGAAGAGGTTAATAAATATAGCCAGCAGGGTATACCGGTATATACCATATGTGCCGGAGATAGTAGCTTTGACTTGTACTGGTACGATTACCTATATGACATTATAACGTTCCGCTCAACACTCAAACAGGCTAAATATCCTACACCATTTTTCAACGTAATGGGCAACCATGACCACGATGGAGCTATCAGTTGCGGAAGTGAGACTGACTGGAAGGCATCTCAGAAATATCGTGATTCCTTCGGTCCGTTATACTATTCATATAACATAGGAGATGTACATTATATCATGCTTGACAACATAATCTACATTAATTCTACGAATGGCGCGAAAAAACCTGGCAAGAACATCGTAGGAAAGCGCAACTATTCCCATGGTCTAACCGAAGAACAACTCGAGTGGCTTCAAAAGGATCTTGCACTTGTTGAGAACGCTTCTACACCTATCGTTATTGTAATGCACTGTCCACTTTGTACCTATACGAACAAGGAATGCACCAAGATTCGTACCTATTTTACAAGAATGGAAGGAGACAAAAAAATTTCTAACGATTTTGAAAGTGTAGGACGTCTTGCCAAGATACTTGAGAAATACAATAAAGTACATTTCGTTACAGGTCACACACACCGCAACATTACATGCTGGTGCAAAAACGACACAAGCCATCCTGAACTAAAGAACATCGTAGATATCAACATTGGAGCCGTCAGCGGATCTTGGTGGAGAACCAATGCATATGGATACGTATCTTTGGGCCCTGATACGGCACCTACAGGCTTTGAAGTTTTCCCTGTGGATGGCCAAAAAGTAGAATGGTACTGGACATCGATTGATGACGGAAGTAACAAACAGTTTAGAGTTTTTGATGGAAACGAAGTCAGAAAATATTATCAGACCAATCAGGAAGTACGAGTGCTCCTCTCGCACTATGACAATATATTTGATTTCTCTTCACTTAAGGACAACGAAGTTCTTATCCATGTATGGGCTTGGGATCCGACCTGGAAAGTTGAAGCATTCGAAAACGGCAAAGCACTGCCTGTTAGAAGAGAGATTACCGAGAATCCGCAACACACTTTGGCATATGTAATTCCAAAGACAAGTTGGAAACAGCATTGGCCAAAACGAAACGGACAAGAAAAAACAGACCATATCTTCTCTGTCACGGCATCAGCGCCAAATACTCCGATAGAAATCCGCGTTACAGATCATTTCGGTAAGGTATACACCGATACTGTACAAAGACCAAAAGAATTTTCACTTCAAATGAAATAACTCAAGTTTAAGCAATGGACAAAGCATATGTAATTGGCCTTGACTTCGGAACAGATTCCGCAAGAGCAATCCTTGTAAATGCCATCACAGGTGAAGAGATTGCAGAAAAGGTAAACTACTATCCAAGATGGGCAAATGGTCTTTACTGCGATGCTTCAAAAAAACAGTTTAGACAACATCCCCTCGACTATATTGAATCTTTGCACGTAGTACTTCACGGCGTGCTTGATGCTCATTCGGAATGCAGACCATATCTAAAGGCAATTGCCCTGGATACAACAGCTTCAACTCCATGCCTTGCAGACAGAAACTTAACGCCACTTGCTCTTAGGGATGAATTTAAGGACAACCCTGATGCAATGTTCGTTCTTTGGAAGGACCATACGGCAGAAAAGGAAGCTGAAGAAATTGAAAGAGCTTGCCACAAAAGCCAGGATGACTACACGAAAGTTGCTGGTTTTAAATACTCAGCCGAATGTTACTGGTCGAAGGTAATGCATCTGCTTCGCGAAAGCGAAGAACTTTCCAAGGCGGCATATACCATAGTTGAAGAATGTGATTGGATTCCTGCACTGCTTACTGGAAACACTGACCCTGAAAAAGCAAAGATTGGTCACTGCGGAGCAGCTCAGAAAATGTTCTGGAATGAAGAATGGGGAGGTTTTCCTCCACGGAAATTCTTCACGGACATGGAGCCAAAATTAGGCCCTGTACTTGATACAATGCGCGCCCAGAAGTACACCTGCGACAAAGCCTACGGAACAATATCGCGGCAATGGGCTGAAGAACTGGATATACCACTTCAAACCATCGTCGGTACAGGTAACGTCGATTCCCATCAGGGAGCAAT
Organism: Candidatus Alistipes equi; assembly: GCA_018065435.1. Taxonomy (GTDB): domain Bacteria; phylum Bacteroidota; class Bacteroidia; order Bacteroidales; family Rikenellaceae; genus Alistipes; species Alistipes equi. The sequence continues at coordinate 4,075 of JAGHTK010000150.1, read as the reverse complement.
CGGTGCTGGCATAACATACCGCACAGCCGTAATTAATCTTGGCACCTCGGCCTGCTGCATGGCCGTTGTTCCACCAAAGGAAATGGGTAATCGCATCGTAGAGGGTGTATTCGGACAGGCTGACAGCATCATTCTTCCAGCAATGGTAGGTTTCGAAATAGGTCTTTCAGCCTTTGGAGATGTCTTTGCGTGGTTCAAGAGAATTCTTTCTTATACAACACAAAACATTCTTGCATCAATAGAAAATATCGAGCCTGAAACAAAGCAAAGAATCATCCTTGAAACCGAAGATAAAATCATGCAGCAACTTACCATGGATGCCGAGAAACTTCCAATCAGGGAAGATGCACCATTTGCTACAGATTGGCTTAATGGGAGACGCAGTCCAGACTGTAATCCGTACCTATGGGGTTCACTTATGGGACTTCGTCTTGCCACGACCGCTCCGGAACTTTACTATGCTCTTGTTGAATCTACGGCCTTTGCCTTAAAGCGAGTGGTTGATACACTTGATGGCGGAAAGGTTGCTATCGACAAAATTATCGGAGTTGGAGGGATTGCTCAAAAATCGCCATTTGTAATGCAGATGCTCGCTGACGTAATCGGAAAGGATTTACACGTTTCTGCCTGCAAACAGTCATGCGCACTAGGTTCCGCAATATGTGCAGCTGTCGTAGGTAGAATTTATCCTACAATTCAAGAGGCTCAAAAATCAATGTGTATGCCTATTATAAAGGTCTACCATCCAAGAAAAGAGCTCAAAGAACATTTTGCCAAAAGATTCCAACAATATATGGAATGTGACTCGTTCACAAAGAAAATGCTCTAATAAGATTTTTAGTTAAACGAATAGCGGGTCTCTTTTGGGACCCGCAAGTTTTTCTTTCGCATACCAATGTGGATGTTGGTACGATGGATAGATTACATCGAACGGAGTAGCAATAGTATAGCATTTACAGACAAATTGCCAAGCAACATATATCACATTCACTTCTCACGCAATCCAAAGATAGCCCAATATCTAAAGGCATACAAGTACGTCAAGGAATTTGGTGAGGGTATGGATCGCATCTGTCGTGAACTTAATGCCAACCACACTTCCACACCAAAAGTTCATCTTGATGCCTTTATTCTAAAAATTTCTATCAACAAGAGTAATATTGAGTTGATAGAAAAACAGCCCAAAAACGAAGAAAAGTTGATAGAAAAGGCGTCTAATATCATAGAAGGGTTGACAGAAAACCATCAAAAGTTGATAGAAAAATTTAAGGCAAATGGTGATAAGTTGACAGAAAGCCGCCTAAAAATACTATTACTTATGCTCATCAACCCGTACATCTCGAAAAAAGATCTATCAAAGCATGTCGGTATTAGTGTGAACGCAATCAGTGATAAGATCGAAGTTATGCGAGACAAATACCTCAACCGGGTCGGACCTAACAAAGGAGGCTTATGGGAGGTAATAGTCGAAAAAGTAATATGGAGTTGTTACTGGAACATACTATGACCTCGGCTGACTCCTCACATTTCGTTGTTACTGCTTGAAAAAAATTCCTCGCATGTGAGGCCTCCCCAGTTATGGACGTACTTTTCCATCTTATACCCGCCCAATTTACTTCACATGGCTTTGGATAGTTATTGGACTTTGATGTCATTTGTCATCTAATCCCCATGTAATGCCTTGTATTAGGTTTCTGTCCGTCAGGTCAGATGTTTGCCTAGGACTTCCTTCAGATTCCGCCTCGCGACGGACACCCTTGTCTTCGGTTGTAGCCTTCCCACTATCAGGGTGGCTTAGGGACTTACACCCCCTTAGATTATGTTCGTGCTGGGCGAACAAATGAAGACCTCCAAAAAGAGGCCCTAGATTGAATATTCCGTGTTATTTACCGAGTTAAGGTTTAAAACACCAATCAACATTGGCAAGCGTCACACAACTGGGTTGTTCGTGAGAAAACTTACAATGCAAACACGAACTTTTTCGTCAAATAAAACAGTGTAAGTCAATACCTATACATCGGACACCTTAAATAGATAGCCTAAATTGCATACGTTGGCCATTGTTAAAATGTGCTTATATTCTGCTAAAAGTGTGATTTTTTAATAGATTTCGCTGATTTTGCGAAGTTTTTGTAATTTTACAATTGAAAAAAATTCAAATCAAGATTTGCGTATGATTATTGGTCGTAAAAAAGAGATTGAGCAGCTCCATGATGCTTTCAAATCCGAATACTCTGAATTTGTAGCTGTTTATGGTCGTCGCCGTGTTGGGAAAACTTTTCTTGTAAGAGAAGCCTTCAATTATCATTTTACTTTTCAGCACGCCGGTTTAGCGAAATCCAATATGAAAAAGCAGCTTACGGCATGGAAATCTTCATTGAAAGATTCGGGACTTAAAGTGGGTACCTCCCCAAAAAACTGGATTGAAGCCTTTGACTTGCTGAAAGATCTTATACGTCAGTCAAGTGAACAAAAGAAGATTATATTCATTGATGAAATGCCGTGGATGGACACGAAACGTTCAGAATTCATTCCAGCCTTAGAACATTTCTGGAACAGCTGGGCAAGCGGACGAAAGGACGTACTGCTTGTTATCTGCGGAAGTGCAACCAGCTGGATCATAAATAAAGTAATAAAGAATCACGGTGGACTTCATAACAGGGTCACTCACAAGGTGCACCTCAAACAATTCACGCTAAATGAATGCTATCAATATGCCAAAAGCCTAAAACTTGGAATGACCCAGAAACAGGTTCTAGAATGCTATATGGTGATGGGAGGAGTTCCATTCTACTGGTCATTTCTCGATAGGCGTCTAGGACTTGCTCAGAACATAGACCGAATCTTCTTTGACGATGATGCAGTACTCAATAGTGAATACGACGAATTATATTCATCATTGTTTCGGGAGCCAGAGGCCTATGTGCAAGTCATCACTACATTGGGGCAGAAAAAAATCGGCATGACACGTAAAGAACTTGTGTCTGAAGGTAAATTGTCAGAGAATGGGAAACTTACTAGGGTTCTCGAAGACCTGGAATATTGTGGCTTTATTAGAAAGTACTGCCTTTTTGGCAAAAAGAAAAAGGACGCAGTATTTCAACTGACAGATTTCTATACTCTGTTCTATTTCCGTTTTATCATGAATAATACCAGAAAAGACAGGATGTTTTGGTCACGAAGCATCGGAACTCCAATGCACAATCAATGGTGCGGCCTTGCCTTTGAACGTGTCTGCCTCACCCATGTCGACCAAATTAAAACGGCGTTAAGCATAGGCGGTGTCATGAGCAGTGAAGCAGCATGGTATTCTACGATGAACAAGAAGAATTCCGCAACGGCTCGTGGTGCTCAGATAGATTTGCTCATTAACCGTAATGACGATATTATAGATATGTGTGAGATGAAGTATTATACGGAGGAAGTCGTGTTCAATGAAGAAGAGCAAAACAAGATTACTAACCGTATGCTAAGGCTAAAGGAGGAATCCAAGACCGAAAAAGCAGTCAATGTAATCCTCATTACAACAAAAGGACTGAAAAGAAATGCATATTCAGACATGATACAGTCAGTAGTAACCATGGAAGACTTGTTCAAAAATTAGACAATATGTGTACATTTCCTTGCGCATACGGACCGAACTTGCCAGAAACCTTCATTCCATAGTGCACATCATTGGGAACAGCTCCTGAACTACCTACAACTCTTACGGAGGACTGCTATCAATGGATGTTCGAAGGTTGCTCAAGACTTAATTATGTGAAGGCCTTATTTACAACTTTACCATCTTATGATTATACTAAAAATTTTTCGTACCTTTGCCACATATGATTCTTGTTATACCTTCAAAAATTTGTACAATAGATCTTATCCACCCTACATGGGGGGGTAATTGCATTGTAATCAACACATTAACATCTGTAGAGGTACATATTTTGTCCGCGGTCCATTCTTTGGTCCACGGACTAAATTTTTCCACCTGTACGGTTGGAAATCATCAAAATTTGGGGGCTCTGCTACAATAGCGGATTCTAAGTTTAATCTGAAAGTGTAGCAGATCTAAATCATATCTTTC